>DBNY01000039.1 GCA_002299475.1 Caryophanales bacterium UBA660
AAACTAAGCATTTTATTTTCTATCGTTAAATAATTATATTTAGTATTTATAATATTAATGTTTTCTAATATCGATATATTGATCACTTTTAATTTATTAAATAATAAAAAAGACCCAGCGGGCCGAATTATTTAAAGATAAAACCTGATTATATACAGGTGGGTATCACAGAATACTTATTAGGATTCCTATTCACTTAATGGATAGATATTCAACACAAAATATTCATTAGATTCCCTTATCTTATTTAGTCGGTTTTTTATAAATAACTCGAACCAACCAGGTAAATATATTATAGCATAGTGTCGTCATTATGTGTGTCGTATTCATCTAAAAAATGTGTAAAGTTGTTATTACTATAATAACTTATTACTGTATCTAAATATATATTTTCTGACGATTTAAATATAGATATGTCTACATTTTTATTTGTTTTTTTTAATTCATTAATCATTTTTTTTATTTCTGCTCTTTTACTACTCTTCTCTCCTTTAGTAACGGTACAACCACAACTTATTGGTGTTATTCCATTATTTTTTATCCATGTTTTAATATCGTCTTCTTGCACATAATAAAATGGACGAATTAATTCCATATCATTAAAATTACTACTTTTTACTTTAGGCATCATTGTTTTATATTGACCAGCATATAAAATATTTAACATTATTGTTTCTATCACATCATTGAAATGATGTGCTAAAGCTATTTTATTACAGCCAATACTTTTAGCATAATTATATAAATGACCTCTTCTCATTTTAGCACACATATAACATGGATTGTTTTCCATGTGTTTATTAATTATTTCAAATATATTAGTTTTAAATATCTTAAGGGGAATTTCTAAATAGTCAAAATTACTAGTAATTAAATCTAATATTTCATTGGTGTACCCAGGATCCATTAAAATATATTCAATCTTAAATTTTACTTGCCCATGTTTTTGAAGTTCTTTTAAACACATTGCTAATAACAAGCTGTCTTTGCCACCACTAATACATACTGCTATATTATCTGATTCGTTTATTAATTTATATTCCTTTATTGCTTTTATAAATTTGCTCCATATTTGTTTGCGAAATTTTTTAATAATACTTTTTTCAATTTCATGTCTTACTTTCATAAAATCACCATTTTTATTATAACAAACTATTTAATAATTTAATATATTTTTGAATAATTAAATTATTAACATACCATAATAGAAATAGAGGTGATATTTGATGAGTAAAATGAATAAATTAAGAAATTATGAAATACTTGGAGTACCCATTATAATGATGACAACAATTGTATTTGCATCTATCCTTTCAAATGTTGGTGATGGTGTACAATGGAGACAGTTAATAGCATTAGAAAATATTAGTTTGTTTCAAATTGCCCAGTATATGTTTATATCAATAATTATGTATTCAGGATTTGAATATGCTATATTTGGCGATGATTATAAAAATTTTATATTTGCTAAAGCATCAACAGCACTTGCTTCTCCATCAATCTTTTTATTTCTAACTTATTTCTTTAATGCAACAATGATTTATAATGATCAATCATTATATGTAGCAACATTTTTTATTGCTGTATGCTTAGGTCAGTTATTAAGTTATTATTTTTTAAATGAAGGATATTACTTTAAATTAATGAATGCTTATGGACTTTTAACCTTTATAATGTTATTGATGCTATTTTATGTATTTGCTGATAATAGAATGTTTTCTTCTCCATTATTTGAACCAATAACTACATATGAGAATATTATCAATCGCATTCATTATATGAGATAACAAATTAAAAGATATTTATATGAATATCTTTTAATATTTTTCACAGACACAACATAAATTTTATAAGGTGATGTTTCTGAAAATATTAATTGATAATATAAAGATAAATTATAAAATTTATGGTAAAGATAATATTAAAAATATTGTTATATTGCATGGTTGGGGTGCTAACCTTAGCACATTTGCTCCAATATGTGAATATTTAAAATTTAAGTATAAGGTATATGCAATAGATTTGCCCGGTTTTGGTAAAAGTTCAACACCTAGTAAAGCTCTATCAGTTATTGATTACGCTAGTGTAATATATAAATTTTTAGTTTTACTTAATATAAGCGATCCAATTTTAATTGGGCATTCATTTGGTGGAAGAATTATTATTACTCTAGTTGGTTATTTGAAGTTTAATGCTCAAAAAATAGTATTGATTAATAGTGCCGGCATCAAGCCGAAAAGAAGTTTATATTATTATATTAGAACGTATACTTACAAGTTTTTAAAAGTTTTTAGAAAAGCAATGCCTAAAAAAATAGGCAATAAATATATTATAAAATTAAGAAAAATATTTGGTTCATCAGATTATAATAAAGTAAATGAAGTAATGAAGAATACATTGATTTTAGTTGTTAATAGTGATTTAAGAGAGTACATGAAAAAAATTAACATACCGACTTTAATAATATGGGGAGAAAAGGATAATATTACTCCTGTAAATGATGCTATAACAATACAAAAACTAATCCCTGATTCGGGATTAGTTATTATAAAAGATGCTGGTCATTATGTATATTTGGATAAACATGATGAGTTTAAATTAATACTTTTACATTTTATAGATGAGGAATTATAGGCATTTAAACATTTGTTATGGATTTAATCTGTTTGGCCCTCGATAAATATAGGAAACTTCTCTAACATTATCGATATCAAATAATTTCATTAAAAATCTAGTTAATCCAAACCCAAATCCACCATGTGGAGGGCAACCATATTTAAAAAAATCTAAGTAAAAATTAAGTTCATCCACTAATAATCCTTTATTTAATAATTGTTTTTTTAGAATTTCATATCGATGTTCTCTTTGTGCCCCTGTTGTCACTTCAATGCCTTTATATAATAAATCAAATGATTCGGTATAACCATCTTCATCTAGCATATGATAGAAGGGTCTTACATCCTTAGGAAATTTAGTTAAAAAGATAAAATCAGAATTATATTTTTCCTTTGCATATTGACAGATTAATTCTTCTTCTTTTCTATCAACATCTAAACGATTTGATACATAATTATATTTTTCTTTAATTATTTCTTTAGCTTCTTTTATTGTAATACGTGGAAACTTTGCTGTTGGTTCTTCTAATTCAATATTAAATATTTTTTTTATCTCTCCAGCATGTTTATTAATGATAGTATTCATATAATATTTACACCACTCTTCATGCATGTCCATAACATCATGAACTGACGTAATCCATGATATTTCAGCATCAATTCCAGTAAATTCTGTTGCATGATACGAAGTATGTGAATTTTCTGCTCTAAATACTGGCCCAATTTCAAATACTTTATTAAATCCAGATGCCATTGCCATTTGTTTATAAAATTGAGGCGATTGCGCTAAAAACGCCTTTGTTCCAAAATAATCAACTGTAAATACTTCGGCACCACTTTCAGAAGCTGCTCCTAAGATTTTGGGTGAATGTATTTCAATAAAATTATTATTGATCCAATATTCTCTCATGGCCATTTCTAATGTTGTTTGCACTTTAAAAATTAATAAGTTATCTTCTCTTCTTAAATCAAGAAAACGATAATCTAATCTTGTTTCTCGTAAAGTTTTATCCTTATCTTTTATATTAATAGGCAAATTAGAGTCAGCAATATTATCAATTTTAATACTACTTGGTATAATTTCCATAGAATTTAATTTGACATTCAAATTAGATTTTAATAGTCCTTCAACTGTAACTATACTTTCTACAGTTAATGTTGCTACTAAAGTATTTAATTCTTTATTGTGATCATTTTTTTCTATAGTTAATTGTACTTTACCAGTTCCATCTCTTAATACAATAAATTGTACATATTGTAAGTCTCTTATACTATCTACCCATCCTGATAAAATGATTGTCTTTTCTAAATGATTTTTTAAGTCTTCGATATATATTTTTTTCATTTACTTTCCTCCTTTATATAAATAAAAAACGCCCTTAATGATAAGGACGAGATTTCCCGTGGTGCCACCTTAATTTATAATATAAAATATTATACACTTGGTAATTCATATCGTGAATTTGCGTCTATTATAAGTAGAAGTGTCATTCATAATATATTAGATAGATACTCTCAGTCATGATATCTTTTCCTTTAATCTAAAATTATTATTACTATTCTTCAAATAGAAATATATTCATATTGTATATCTTTATTTATAGGTAGTCAATACTATTTTCCAATTTTGTGGTAAATATCTTGTTGGTAAAATTTAAATGTATTAATTAATATAATAACAAGTGGTAAAGATATAACTGCACCAATTATTCCATAAGTAATACCACCTGCAAATACAGCAAATATAGTTACTATTGGTGCTATATTATTAGTTTTGCCAAATATTCTAGGTGAAACTATATAACCATCAATAATTGATAAAAAGGTTATTGCGATAAGTGTTAAAAAGAATAAATTTGGCGATATTACAAATGCTGTAATTAAAGCTAATGCATTAGTCATTAAAGCTCCTATATATGGTATTACTGTGGTAAGGGATGCAAGTATGCCTAATAATAAGTAGTTAGGGTGATTAATTAAGTAAAAAACAAATGTATATTCAAAAAATTGCCATGATAATACTTTACTTAGTCCTAAAAAATATTGGTTCATTTCATAATCAATCATTTGCACATAATTAAATGTTCTAATATCGGTTAAACGTAAATAATTGCCGACTTTCTTTCTAATTAATTCCATGTCGATTAAAAAATAAATAGTTACAAATATTATAATAATCATAGTTGTAATTACAGCAAATGATTTATTAATTAGTGCCCAAGTACCATCAGAAATATAATTACTAATATTTTGAATTAGCGGATTAAAAACATCAGTAAGACTTTGTTGTAATGAGCCAAGGTTTATATCATATATATTAGAAATATCATGGATAAATTTAGTTATACTTGAATATAAACCAGTAATTTGCTCAAAAGCTAATGGAATGATTAACCATATAATAAAGGCAAATATTCCAAGTAATATTGAAATGATAATACCAATTCCTAAGAATTTTGGTATACCTTTTCTTTGCATTGTTTTTAAAATAGGAAATAAAGCACTAGCTAAAGCAAATGCTATTATAAATGGCGTAAGAACAGATAAAACTGTTTGTATTATATCAATCCAAAAGGTTCTTGTAAAATATAATAAAAAAATAATAAATGCGATAATAGCCGAGTTAATTAATTTGAAATCTAATTTATTTGGTATCATCTTTATTCCTCCCTACATCTTTACTATCTATAATAATGGTTACTGGACCATCATTAATTAAATTTATTTCCATTTCCGCTCCAAAAATGCCAAATTTAATTTCCAAATTTGTATCTATTAGTTTTTTATTAAATATATCATACAAATTTTTTGCATCTTTATTATTTAAACTAGCATCATAACTAGGTCTACGCCCCTTTTTAGTATCAGCATACAAAGTGAATTGGGAAATAGAAAGAATAGAACCACTTACATCTAATAATGATAAATTCATTACGCCATTACTATCATCAAAAATTCTTAAATTAATAATTTTATTTATAATATAGTCTATATCTTTTATAGTATCATTGATTGTAAAAGCAACTAAAAGAAGTAATCCATTATCTATTTTTGATATTCTTTTTTTATTAACAGTTACACTAGCTTTTTTAACTCTTTGTAATATTACTCTCATACATCATCCATTTTTTCTACATAAAATTTTCTAACATCTAAATTATAGCAAGAAACCATCTTTATTTCAACTTTTAAATTAATCTTTACTCTTTTAAAATATATTTCATAACTATAAAAGTAAACGGAATAGCAATTATAGATGCTAGAAATGCTGATAGTTCTTTTTTAACGTTAAATAATTCTACTAATAATCCAATACCTATCATTTGCATTATTATATTTGGAATATAAGTAATAGGAAATTTAATAAACTTTTGATAAGTCATCTTGACTTTAAATGTTATCGTACTATTTAGTATATATGAAATAAATAAACTGGTTATAAATGCAAAAATATTGGCAATATAATAATGAATATATGGTAGTAATAAAATATAAATTATATTATGATTAATAGTATTAATTATACCAATTACTATGAATAATAATATTTTTTTATCCAT
>DBNY01000001.1 GCA_002299475.1 Caryophanales bacterium UBA660
TAAATAATTATATATATTATATAGAGAGTGTTAATAAATATATACTAATAATACTCTATATAGCTTGTGTAAAAACTACTGTACAAGTGTGCTTTGTGTTCAATTTTTTGCAAAAACTTTATATTATAAGGGTTTGAGAGCTTTAAATCTTGTACACTAAAAATAAAATTGAACGCAAATTATTAATATTCTTGAAAAAATTAGTAAAAAAGAAGCCCCTCACCATATAAAGGCCAGCTCTGTATAAGAAAGAAAACGGCTCCCAGCCGCGTGTGTGAAATCGCATATTTCAAAAGGGGGATATAAACTTTTTTAATTAAGGGGCTGTATTCTTGAAAAAACGCGGTATGATTATGACGAGCCACCAATAAAACGCCATTTATATTAGAGTTATTTTCTTAACTTAGAACTATTACTACTGCAGTTTTCAGTCGTAAAGCATTTTTCTTGTTTATTGCCCGTCAAAAATAGAATTAAAAAAAGGAGAATGCTCTCCTTAAATTATTCGTTATCAATTATATTGCTAATTTCCGTTCCGAGTTGTTTAATAACTCCAACTACTAAAGCATTTCCCATCATAAAATATCTTTTCTTTTCTGGCATACCTGTATTGGTCCAATCATCAGGAAACCCATTTATTCGTTCAGCTTCAATTGGTACTAAAAATCTTAGTTTCTTTGTTTGAGAGTCTTGTAAAACATGAGAACTACGATTAATGCTTTTTTCACTAGTTAGCATTGTTCTAGCTGGTGCATCTAAATTTTCTGGAAAAGGCATTGAACCTTCAGTATAATTATAAGATTCTCCATTGGGTCTTAATCTTGGAATTCGTTTAGATCCTTTGAGGTATTCCATTTTTCTAATCTGATCAGCTGTTAAAAAATAACTAGAATCTATCTTTGTATTAACCATTATATTTTTCAAAGTTATTGGACTAGTTGTAATTGCTTCAGTTTGAATAGATGTAATATTACCGTTTTTCATTATACCTGCATTATAAAAATCAGATTTGAATTCCTGGCTTATATTTAGAATAATTTTTTCTTCTATTGAAACTGAATTAATTTTTATATACGAATCTTTAACAGGAAAGGCTTTTGCGAATACGCTTTCTTTTAAAATGGTGTTACTACTATCAAATTTATTTAACGCTTTTGCGTATTTGGTTTTATTATGATAGGCGAAAATGAATATTCTTCTTCTTCGTTGCCCGAACCCATATTCGGCAGCATTAATAACTCTCCATTGTACATCGTAACCATTCTCGTAAAAACAACGAAGAATAATAGCGAAGTCTCTTCCTCTTTGTTTGGCCGGAGACTTTAATAATCTATCTACGTTTTCCAATAGAACAAAGGGTGGTTTTTTTGTTTGAAGAATCTCATTTATACTCCACCAAAGCACGCCTTTTTTTCCTTCAATTCCATTGCTTTTGACAAGACTTTGAGCAACTGAATAATCTTGACATGGGAATCCGCCAACAAGTAGGGAATGGCTAGGGATTTCTTTTTTGTTTACTATATTAATATCAACATTATTTGCGTGCTTATCGCCAAATCTTGTTATATAACAATTGTATGCATCTTGAGATTTAGTAGCTGGTTCCCATTGATTTGCCCATACAAAATCAAATGTTTTTTTCTCGATTACTTTATCGTTTTTTAGTTCAACGTTGTTTAGGCCGACTCTAAAACCACCAACACCCGCAAACAACTCAACTACTGTTTTTTTCATTTTATTAGCCCCCTATTCCTTGTTAATATATCTAAAATCAATTATAATATAATTAAAGCAAAAGATCAACCCTTTTGGGTGTTTTCTTCTCTATATAAATTTTACAATATATTTGATATAAATACAAGATCGATTTGACAAAAAAGGAGGTTTTCATGAAAAAATTTAATACAATTGATGAATTGTTAAAGTATACGGAGAATATTAAGGGTCATACTTTCAGAGATTTTGATAAAGACGGTAAATTAGAAGAAAATCTAAAACGAAATAAAGGTGCATTGGGACAAATAATCGAAGAAGGATTTTATGGTTATTCACTTAACAATAGTGCTAAAGCTGACTTTGATAATTTAGGTCTAGAATTAAAAGTAACGGGTTTTATTAGGAATAAAAATGGAACTATATCTGCTAAAGAAAGATTAGTACTGAGCAAAATAGACTATAATTCAATTGTTAATGAAGAGTTTGATTTTAGCAAATTATTATTTAAAAATCGAAAGCTATTAATTATCTGGTATGAATACGAGAAGGACAAAAGTCCAGCTGATTTTGTTGTTCAAGATTTTCAACTTTATGATATGGATGAACAAGGCGATATAACCATTATTAAAAATGATTTTGAAATTATTAAACAAAAAGTTGTAATCGGAGAAGCTCACGAACTATCAGAGGGACTCACTTCATATTTAGGGGCTTGCCCTAAAGGTATAAACAGCCTAGATGTTACCAATCAACCTAATTCTCCAGAGATGGCAATGAGAAGAGCCTATGCATTAAAAAACTCATATATGACAGGAGTTCTAAGAAGTGTCAAATTTGCATTTGAGGCAGATGGCGCACAATATAAAACTATTGAAGAATATGTATTTGCTCAAGTGTCTAAATTTATTGGTAAAACTCAATCAGCTATATATGAGGAAATATTTAAAAATAAATATGAAGAGAGAATACCTAAAAACTTAAACAAGATGATATCGGATAAAATCATTGGAAAAGATGTTGAATTACCAGAGAAAAATCCTTTATTTTCGAAGACAAACTATGTTATTAAAAATATTCCGGTAGATAAACATAACTATCCATTAGAGAGAATGTCATTTAGAAATTTGGTGTTAAGCGAGTTTGAAGAAGAATGGGAAAACTCTAGGTGGAAAAATTACTTTGAAGAAGTCACATTTATTGTGTTGCTTTATGAAGGTAATTCAAAAATAAAAAACGGTTTTAGAATATTTAAAGATATTAAAAAAATAACTTTTAATGCTGAAGATGTAGAATTGTTTGGCAGAACTTATAACACGGTCAGAGAGGCTATAAAAACGCGTGATATTAGCAAATTACCATATCCAAAGGTAATTAATGGCCAAATCCTAGAAATTGCTCCTAAAGGTCAAAAAAATGATGATGCATATAATCGTTTCTTTGATAGAGATGTAACTAAAGTTTGTTTTATGATTGATAAAGACTTTATATTTAAGAAATTAAGCGAAGATAAATAGTTTATTAAGAAGGAGGTTTTAAATGGATGAGGAATTAAAAGATAAGTTATATAAAATCCTTAGTGATTTGCCTTCGGAAAATTCCTGTGTAGACTATAAAATTATTCCTTATAAAGAAACTCATCATGAGAAAGCAGAATTTATTAAAGATTTAAGTGGATTTTTAAATTCTATTGAGGGTTTTGATAAGGATAAATTTATAATTTTAGGTGTTGAAGAAAAGAATAATCAATATACTAGATTAGGGTTGAAAAATAATACTATGAATGATGATTGCTTTTATCAAGATTTAGCAAAAAATATTTCTCCGCGACCATCGATAGAAACTGGGAAAATCAAATATCCTGCTGCGAGCGAAGATTATTATGGGTATATTTATATACCGGCTCACCTGAACAAAGACCGGATTTATGAAATTAATAACCATGTTCCAAACGAAGGTAAGTATGTAGATGATATTTATAAGAAAATTCAAAGTGCGCCAGTAGTTGTAGAAGAATTTCAGAACTATATTAGTGAATTAAGAAACATGATTAAAGGAAATAGAGTATACGCATCTACTGCATGGATAAGACGCGGAAGTATCACAGAAATAATGACCGAATCGGATCGAAGAAAAATATATGAAGCAGTCCATGGTGAAAATGCTGATTATAAGATTCCTACATTAAAATCATATGATTTATCAAAAATAGATAGTGGCAATGCACTGTTGAAAATGATAGTACTTCTGGGTGCTTGGGACGAAACAAATGATAATGATAAACAAGTTGTTAGTGAATTAATTGGTCAACCTTATGATACATTAATTAATGGAGTTAGATTAATGTTGAATGATGTTAATATCCCAATTATATATAAGAATGAGAAATGGCAATTAGAAAACCGTATTGATCTACTGAAAACTCTAGCAAGCTCTTACTTTAAGGATGATATTCTTGCCTTTCAATCGAAAAGTATTGAAGTTTTATCTCAACAAAATCCAAAATTCAATCTTCCTTCGGATCAACGATGGATATCGAGTTCTACTCAAACGAAACCAAAATATTCTGAATTATTGAGAAAATCTATTGCAGAAACTCTAGCAATGATTACGTCAATGTCAGAAAACTTTATTAATTCTGCTGATAGTACAAAGTATTTATCTCATCATGTAATCGTGGATGTATTGAAAAATGTTGACTGGAAATTATTAGCGAGTCTTGATTGTGTTATGCCGTTATTAGCTGAATCTAATCCGGATTTATTTTTAAAGATGCTTGAAGACATCAAATTGGAACAACCAGATGTTATAAAGGAATTTGTAACATCAAGCGAAAAAAGTATAACTGATAATTATTATACTACTGGTTTGTATTGGGCATTGCAATTAATTGCGTGGGAGGAGACGTATCTAAGTAGAGTTTGTGTTTTACTTTCTCAATTTTCAAAATATGATAAAAAGGCTGATGACACAATTATAGGAATATTACTACCATGGTTTCCTCAAACAAAAGCATCAAATGATTTTAGAAAAACAGCAGTAGAAAATATTATTAAGGAAAACGAAGAATGTGGATGGAAAGTAATAATAGAATTAATGCCAAACAAAAGAACCATTGGCACATTTTCTTATAAACCAAAATGGAATAATTTGATATCAGAGGATAGAGAAAACAAGGTTTCGCATAAGGATTATTGGAGTCAAGTTAAAAATTATTTGTCTATTCTTATTAAATATTCAAAAACAAATATAAATAAACTTTGTGATTTAATAGATTTATTAGATGATATACCAGAAAATATGCGCAAAATGGTTGAATCAAAATTATCTCAAAAGAGTATTAAGGAATTACCAGAAGAAAAAAGATATATTTTGTGGAACCATTTGGAAACTTTCATAAATAGACATATCAAGTTTGAAGATACAAAATGGGCTCTTTCTAAAGAAATATTGATGGAAATCCAAAAAATATCGAATGAACTAAAACCAAGTGATAAACTGTTATATAATAAAAGGTATTTTATTAGAGACTCGTGGTCACTTTACGATGAAAAGGGAGATTATAAAAAATCTGAAGCCGACTTACATAATTTAAGAGTTAAAATTATTAAAGAAATTTATAATATTGGAATTGAAAGTATTATCATATTTGTTAATAGAGTTGAAGATTCTTATGTTGTTGGTATATGTCTAGCTGAAATAATTACCGAAATATTGGATGAAAAAAAAGTTTTAGCATATTTAGACTCACAAAAAGAGAATGAAGTTGCATTTGCCAAAGGATTTGTGTATAAAAAATATTCTATAAATGGAGAATCTTGGTTGGATAGATTTGATATATATTCTTGGAATGATGAAAAAATTGTGAACTTCTTAATTATGTTACCTAAAACGAGCACTACGTGGGCGTTAGTGTCTAAGTATTTAAAAGACAATGAACTAAAATATTGGAAAACAGTTGATATTAGAATGCTTGAAAATGATACTGATATCAATTATTCTATGAAAAAATTAATAGATGCAAACAGACCAAAAGAAGCTATTAGTATTCTTGATACTTCTACGAATCGGGAAAAAGTAATTGATTATGATAGAAAACTTGCAGTTAAAGCGTTAAATGATATTTTGTCAAATCAAGATAACTTAAATTCATCAGATTACTATCATATCGGAGAAGTTATTAAAGACTTGCAAAATTCTAATGTGTCAACTGAAGATTTATTCAAGATAGAGTGGGCATACTTAAATTTATTGAGCGGCTCTTATGGGGACGGAAGACCAATAACGATAGAAAAAGAAATGGCAATTAATCCTGAGAAATTTAACGAAATATTAAGTTTGGTTTATAAAGAGCATAGTATCCCAAAAGAAGAGTTTAATTTTGTTGACGAAAAAATAGCTACCAATGCATATAGATTATTAAGTCAATGGAGAATAGTTCCTGGAACTACATCTAACAATAAAATTAATAAAGCCCGACTTAACGATTGGTATAAAAAAATGGTAAAAATTTGCTCTGAATCAGACAGATTAGAGGTTGGATTAATGAATTTTGGACATGTTCTATATTATGCGCCAACAAATAAAAATGGTGTATTGAATAAGAGTGTTGCTGAGATTATGAATGAAGATAGTATTAATGCAAGTATTTTGAGAGATAGCTATAGAACTGAAGCATTTAATTCGTTAGGTGTAATTTCGCTTGATAAAGGTGGAACTGTATATGACAACTTAGCTGAAAAATATGAGAAACAAGCCATTAGTAATGAACAAGCAGGTTATTCTAGAATAGCTACTATTTTCAGAAGTTTGGCAAAATCATACAGAAATCAAGCAGAAGAAACTAGAAAAAGATATGATGATTTTGATTAAATTGTTGCAAAAAAAACATAAAGTGATCAATAATGTCTATAGGATGGTGAAGACATGTCATATATAGAAGCTAAAATGATTAGTGAATTCTTAAGAGACAAAGAAATTAGAGATATAGCAATAACAATTATGAACATTGAACATAATAATAATGGAGAACTAACAGAAGAATTATACAAAAAATATGTAAAACGATATGATTATTACTTTGAGGATTGTGATGAGTTAACAGGTATTTTAAACGGAGTATTACAAGACGACAAGTATTTCGAAAATATCGAGTAAATATTTTTTTTACTAGACTTATGCCAATAATTATAGTATGTTGTTGGTGTATTAACTTTAGAGGGCTGTAATATATACCAAAATGATGCCCCATATAAAGAATAATCGAACTTCCAATAGGAGGTTCGTTTTTTAGTTGAAATATAGTATAATTAATATAGGAGTGATAATATTGAACGGACAAAATAGAAATAATATAAAAAAAGGAATTTTAGTTGATATTGTTTTAAAAGAGGACCAAAGGACGAAGAAACTAACAAGAGGTCATGTGCTAAAAATACTGACTAATAGTGGTTATCATCCTCACGGGATAAAAGTAATGCTTATAGAAAATAATTTAGTAGGAAGAGTTCAAGCCATTATTGAATAAAAACGTTTAATGCCTATTGTAAAATTGCATTTCTCGTTTATTTCATGTGAATAGACATAAAACTGGCCATAAACCAATAAAAAAGGGCTCATCAGTTTATCAGAAGAAGTATAAATGTTATAACTTAAGTTGCTTGCAACATTACAACGCACTTTACACAATATAATAATATTGAGCAGAATATATAGAATAATGGCTAAATAAATGATATTATGTAATTAATTTATAATATATAGGGAGTGAGTATATTATGTTGAAAAAGAACAAACGGGATAATGACTTTGAAAAGAAATTGAACAATATTATTGATAATGCTGTTGAGTGGTTTAGGGACTTATTTTCTGGCAATAAGAGTTCGGATGAAATAATTAATATATTTTTAACAATATTAGTAATGTTTGTGTTACTATGGTTCTTAAAAGTTCCCTTTATTTTATTGGGAGCTCTAGGAAGAAATTTAATTGTATTTGCTTTTTCTCCTTTAGATAATATATTAGTAGGAATGTGGGAAATGGTAATACAAGTAACTTATTTAGTATTTGCTTTTTTTATAGTTGTTACAATAGTTAAAAAAATATTTAGTAATAGTGATCATAAAATAACTAAAAACAAAAAAAAGGTTATTGATGACGAAAAAAATATAGTCTATAATTTGAACATTAATACTTCGATTAAAAAAATGTTTAAAATTTTGACAGCAACCTTCATGATTCCGTTTGTAATGTTTAATATTATATTGTTTATAATATTAGGAATTTTGATTGGTCTTTGGGCTGAGGGCGTAGTATTGATTGGAATAATTTTTATTACGATTGGTATATTTTTAATAATGGCTGCAATCATGGGAGCGATTTTGAGAATATTATCTGAGGGAGAATAAAATAGTGAAAAAGTATTTTAATATATTGTTAGTAGGATGTTCTTTAGCTGTTATTGGTATTGTATTATCCGTATATCAGTTTTCTCTTTTTTCGTATATAAATCATCTGCCTCAAAATAAATTCGATAAAGAAGTAGAAACAGTTTATTATACAATTAATAATAAAGATTTACACATTAGGTTAATTGATAATAATTATTATATTGTTAAGGATGAAAATTTGGCAGACCAGGTTAAGTTAAGTTTTATTTATTATCCAAGTTTTATTGTTTTAGATAAAAAAGAGGTAGAAAAAGTTGCTTATCGAGATGTAACGGTTAATTTTAAAATTGCAAATGATACTGGTTTTTTCTATAGTGATTTATTTAATACTGTATCTAATGATTTAAAACTAGGTAAAATTCATAATTATTCATTATTATTTCAACCATATGTTGAAATAACGATAAATCCAGAACAAATGAATAGAATTAAAATAATTAGTCGTTAAGCGCTTTTAAAAAAAAGCGTTTTTGAATGGTCACCTATTTGACTTTTATATATATAGTATTTATAATGGAATAGTATTTTACTGACTGTGAAGGAGCATAAATATGAGTGATAAAATAAAAAAGATAGAACCTAGAATATTATCTGGTTTTTTAGAATTATTGCCTAAGGAGCAAATGAAGTTTAATAAAATATTAGATACAGTAAAAAAGGTGTATGAGAAGTTTGGATTTCTTTCAATAGATACACCTTTAATTGAACTATCGTCGGTTTTATTAGCAAAAGCTGGAGGAGAAACAGAGAAGCAGATATATCAATTTAAAAGGGGTAGCAATGAGTTAGTTCTTAGATTTGATTTAACTGTGCCATTTGCTAGATATGTTGCTAAAAATTATTATATGTTGAAATTTCCATTTAAAAAATATCAGATCGGCAAGGTTTATAGAGGCGAGAGAACTCAGAGAAGCCGCTACAGAGAATTTTATCAAGCGGATATAGATATTATTGGTGATAATGAATTAAATATTATTAATGATGCCGAAATACCTAGCGTTATATATAGTGCTCTCAAAGAAATTGGATTAAATGATTTTACTTTTAAGATAAATAATAGAAAATTACTTGCTGGTTTCTATGAAAAATTAGGATTAAATGACAAGCTTCAAGATATATTAAGAGTAACTGATAAAATCGACAAGAGCGAGTTGTCGGTTATAAAGGAAGAGCTTAGGAATTTAAATATTCCTAATGAACAAATTGACGCGATACTTAATTTTATTAGCATTAAAGGTAGCGGTGAAGAAATTTTCGAATCAATAGAAAAATATAATGATAATGAATTATTTAATGAAGGCTTAAAAGAATTGAAGCAAGTAGTTACGTATATGAAATTATTTGGACTTGATGAAAAATATTTTAAAATTGATTTATCGATTACAAGAGGCCTTGATTATTATACGGGAACTATATATGAAACAGTTTTAAACAAATATGAAAATTATGGCAGTATATGTAGTGGAGGTAGATATGATAATTTAGCAACTTATTATATAGATAAGAAATTACCTGGTGTTGGTATGTCAATTGGGCTTACTCGATTATTTTATATATTGCAAGAAGAAAATTTATTAATGGATAATACTTTAAATTGTAGCGATATTATGATAATTTCGCTTATGGATGATGTCAATTATGCTATTGAAATCTCTAATATATTAAGAGAAAATGATATAAGTAATCAAATTTATTACGAAAATAAGAATTTAAATGCTAAAATTAATTATGCTATTCAAATGGGAATTCCTTATATTATATTTGTTGGTGAAAATGAAGTAAATAACAATATGGTAACTATTAAAAATTTAGCAACTAAAGAACAAAATATGATTAGTATAAGTGAACTTATTTATATGTTTAAGAAGTAATATTTTAGTGTAGTTAGCAATAAAATTAATTAAGTATTAGATGTAAAAGTCGGCGTTGTCTGACTTTTTCTTTTTAGAAAGGATCAATATGAAAGTTAAGTGGTTTTTGATATTATTTATAGTAACACTTGGTATGACTTTATATTTTTCATATCTTGAGGAGGGCGAGCAATTACAGAAATTAGTGGATAATAAAAAAGATGAAGTATTAGAATTTAGAATATCAGCATTGGAAATTAAGCAAGGAGAATATATTAGCCTAATTATCAAGAATATGGGTTCAAATTCATTAAGAATAAATGCAAATGATATATTGACTAGCGGGATTGAAATATACAAAGATGGTAATGATGGGTATGTGTATTTACCTATTGCGGTTACTAAATTGCCGGGGAATTATGATGTAGAAATTTTTAAGAATGAAAGTTTAGTAAAGAGTTATGTTATAAAAGTGAATGAGGCCGAATTTGTTTCGCAAAATTTAATAATTAGTGAACAAATAATTAGAGAAACAACCGGAATAAAAGCAGTTGAGGAATATAGAAATGCAATTAGCAAAGCGGTAAGTTATAATGTAAAGGAGAGATTATTTGAGGATAATTTTATATTGCCTGTTAGTAATGGGCGTATTAGCACTGAATTTGGTGCTAGAAGGCACATAAATAATAATTCTAGGCCAGTAATTCATTATGGCATAGATATAGCGGCTAGTAGAGGGACATTAATTAAAGCAACTGCAAGTGGCAAGGTTGTTTTTTCTGACTATATAACTAGTGGTGGCAATTATATAATAATCGACCATGGAATGGGAATTTTATCTTATTATGCCCATTTAGATAGTAGAGTAGTTAAAGAGAAGAATAAAGTAAGTCAAGGCGATATTATTGGATATGTTGGCTCAACTGGTTATTCTACAGGACCCCATTTACATTTTAATATAACAATTAACCAAATATCGGTTAATCCATGGCTTTTCATTAGAGAACGATAAAAATGTATTGATTATATTGGAAAAAAAGTATAAAATTAGGGTAGTTAGGAGTGTAATGAATATGAAAAAAATATTTAAGGATATTAGAAAGAAAAGTTATATAATTGAGGTTATAATATTAATCATTGTTCTGGGAGCGGGTTTCTTTTTGTCAAATATTAAGGGCGTTGAGAAGGAACCAAAAGTTGAAAATGATTTTTTAAGAGAAGTCACAGTTGAAAAGTACATACAATTATTAAGAAGTGATGAAATTAGTGTTATTTACATTGGGCAGCCATCTTGTCCGCATTGTCAAAGAGCAAAACCTGTATTAATGGAAATTGCTGAAGAATATCAATTAACTATTAACTATGTAGATACAAGTAAATTTGATAATGAAACTTATACGGCCTTTAATAATTCACATGTTGATTTTAAAGAAGGCAGATGGGGTGTGCCTTTAATAATTATTGTTAGTGATAATAAAATAATTGATAAACAGGCAGGTTTCCCACAAGAAAATGGAAAAGAGATATATTTGAATTTTTTCTATAGAAATAATGTAATTGATAAAAAGTAATAGAAGTGGTAGTGTGGAGGTATTATAATAATGCGTAGTGTTTATGAAATGGTTAAGGCATTTAAACGTAAATATGGAATAACTATATGTTGGCGTTTAAAAAAGCATAGTGCAGTTATAGAGAGATATTTAAATCCAGGAGAGAAAGTTACCTATGCTTTTGCGGCACAAAAAAATGACAATCCTTTTGATATAGTTACTACTTGCGTGGTTGCAGTTACTAACCGCCGAATAATAATCGCTCAAAAAAGAGTATTATGGGGCTACTTTCTTACTTCAATAACGCCTGATTTATTTAATGATTTGACGGTTAAGGCTGGGTTGTTGTGGTCAAAAATACATATTGACACTATTAAAGAGGTAGTCAAATTATCAAATATAGATAAAAAAGCTACACCAGAGATAAAGGAGCATATAACAGCGTTTATGTTGGAAGAAAAAAAGAAATAGGATTTAATATAAGACAATAAATAAAATGTTAGTATAGGGTGATAAATATGAAGAAAATGTTTAACATTATAGTAGTGTTAGCTTTTTTATCAATTATAGTTAGAATAGGATTTAATTTTTTAGCTGGGGGGCATACTATTTCTTATCAAATTAGTAATGATATTCAAGTGTTTACCGTAGTTGAAACTTTTTATCGCGATTATAAATCTTTACATAGAAATGAGAGCGATACACCTAATTATTTTTTTGAAATATACTTAAAAGGCGAACCAAAACCCACTTTCGTTTTCAAAATGCTTGGTAATGTTAAATTTAATCAAAGACTAATTACTGATATTAAATATTTTGAGAATGATAATACTAAATGTATATATCCTATTTTGAAAATAGAGGATTATAATAATGATGTTTTGTGTTTTGATGGTGCTAATATGGTATATTATAATACTATTAAGGGAAAGTATGCTGATATAGATGCATTTGTTAACAGGCTACATACTGAGTATAAATATACAAATCCAAGTTGGCTTGATACTGCAGATGAAATAAGAATGATCGGTGATATAGAGGTATACGGAAATAATATAAATAGTAATCATATTATTGCTTTATGGAATTATAATGGCGTTAGGACGGTTACTAAAAATGATAGTTTTGCTTCAATTTTACTATTAAGGGATAATTATGATAATGAACTTGGGATTTTGGTTGATAGATTTTACGTAACGCCTAATTATAGTAAAAGGCATAGTTTTAATAAATTTATAATATTAGATATAACTAATAATAGTAAAAAAGAGATTGAGTTATCTAAGGAAATCTCGATTGATAGTTATATTCAAGGTGTTGTTAATAATAAACTATATATATTTGATAAAACTAGTAATATTCAATATCAAATAAATCCTTTAGCTGCTACTATTATTGAAGTTGGCAATATTGATGATGGAATTAGATTTTATGATGGCGAATGGAGTATTGTAAGTGTACCTGATATTGCTGGTGAAAGAAAGTTTGAAATTAACTATGAAATACCAGAAATATTAAAGCAGTATACTTATACTAAAATAGATAGTGTTTTGGGTGATAAGGATGGATATTATTATATATATAGAAATGTAAATAATAAGACAAGAATATATAGAGCAGATAAACAAAGACCTGAATATTTAACCTTTTTATTTGAAACCACTAATATTAGTAATGTTAAATATGTAGATAATTATCTTTATTTTATTAATGGTGATACTATTTATGTGTATCATGAAACAATTGGTTTGAAACCAGTTATTAGAAGTTTTGAATTGTTATTTAACAAAAATAATGTTTATGATGTTTATAGCAAGTGATAGCACTTGCTATTTTTTTTCATATAATAATATAATAAAGGGGGTCATTTATTATGCACCAAAGGTATGTTGCTAGGTTTGGTGATACAGTAGTCTCGGTTGCTAAAAATCATAATATTACAGTTGAAGAACTTATTAAAGCAAATAGATTAATGCAACCATATATTTTAAGACCTGGTATGGAATTGTTAATACCGCCAAGAAGAGAACAGACTAATTTTTTTCCATATGAAGTAAAATCGGGGGATACATTATATTCTATTGCACAAAGATATAAGGTAAAGCCAGAAATAATAGCACTTGCAAATGGAATTGATTTGAATCAATATATATATCCAAAGCAAATACTTTTAATTCCAAAAGAAGGAGTCAGGGTGTACGTTACTAAGGATGGCGATACAATTGATGATGTTGCCAAAATGCTTAATACAACCATAAATAAATTATTACTAGATAATAAAAAAATTTATTTGCTTGAGGAACAATTAATAATGCATAGAGAAAAATAGAAATAGAAATATTTTTATTTTTTTCTATCTAGTGTTATAATAATGTATATAGTAGGAGTGGATATAATGATACTTAAAAAACCTTATCGATTTTTAATTAAAAATTTTAGGATAATTCATTTTATTTTATCAATATTAATTGGGTATATTATTTTTAAAACTAGTAATTTATTATATTTTATAAATAATTATATTCAATTAGGATATTTTGACAGGGGACTAAATTTAGTAAGTGAATATACTAATATTTATATGTTTTTAATTACCTTAGTAGTAATAATTATTTCTATAATTATATATCTATTAATGCGTTTTAAAAATAAACCTAGGTTATTTTATTTTATTACTATAATTGTTTATATGGCAATATTTATTGCACTAGGAAGAGCTTATTTCAATTTAAGCGAGCTTCAAACTATTACTATAGATCCAAGAGCAATAAGATTAACTAGGGATATTATATTGATATTATCCTTTATTCAGTATTTTATAATAGGTAATACTTTATTTACTATGACTGGATTTAATATTAAAAAATTTAATTTCCAGGAAGATTTAGAAGATTTAGAAATTTCTGAAACTGATGACGAAGAATTTGAATTTGTTTTAGGATTTGATGTTGATGAATTTAAGATAAAATTAAGGAACAAGTTAAGAAATGCAAAGTATATATTGGTAGAAAATAAATATGTATTTTTAGTTTTAATGGTATTATTTTCTTTATTAATTGCAACGTATATTATTTTAAGAGCTCAATTTTTTGATGGAGTTTATCAAGAAAAGGAATTGATTGTCACTAATAAATATGAACTTAATATAGTTGATTCTTATGTTACTGCAAATGATTATAGAGGTGAAAGAATATCTGATAAATATAATTATGTTATTATAAAATTAAATATTAAAAACTTAACAACAACACCTCGCGAATTAGCAACTAGCAACATTACTTTAAGAGTGGGTAATCAAACGTACCATCCTTTAGAAACCAAACATGAATTATTTCAGGATTTGGGAAGGACTCACGTTGGGCAAACGCTGCCAAGAAATGTTTTAAGAACTTATATATTAGTGTATGAAATAGAAAAAGCAAATACTAATAGAGTAATGGATTTAAGAGTTATATCAAGAATAGTAGGTAATGATATAGAATATAAAAGGGTTAATATAAGGCCAGAAAACCTTGACGAAATAGAAATGATAAAAAATGTAAAATTAAGTGAGCCATTAGAATTTAGAAACTCAATTTTAAACAATACTAAACTCCTTATTAATGGGTTTGAAATTAGCGAAGAGTTCACGTTTGAATATGAATTATGTATCGCAGAAAAATGCTACCAAATGAAAGACAATATAATGGCTAATACAATGACTAGACACGATAAGACTTTACTTAAGTTGAATTTTAATTTCGAATTAGATGAAACATTGGTAAATTTAAAACCTAATAATATATATGAATTGATTGAAAATTTTGGTGTAATTAGATATGAAAAAAATGGTGAATTAATAGTTCATGATGTTGAAATTAATAATATGACGCCCAAATATTACCCAGATGATAGTATATTTATTGATGTATTAAAAGAAGTGCAAGAGGCTAATAAAATTGATATTTTATTTAGAATAAGAAATAAGGAATACATTTATACATTAAAATAGCCATCTTTTAAAATATTTTGAAACATTTTTGGTGTTTCAAGTGTTTTATTTATGAGGGAGGTAAAGTGATGTTGCGTAATTACAGCGTAGAGGCTATGCATAATACAGTTGAAGAATATAGCAATTTAGTATATAGATTGTGTTTAGTATATCTGAAGAATCATTTTGATGCCGAAGATGCTTATCAAGAGGTTTTTATTAAAGTAATTGAAAAGGCGCCATTATTTACTGATGAAAACCATAAAAAAGCATGGTTAATTAGGGTTACTTCAAACCATTGCAAAAGCATATTGAGGAATAAAAAAAATAAAAATGAAACTGCTTTAGAAAAAGATGAAATATCTTATGCCGATAAGAAAAATGATAATGAATTATTGCAATATATTTTTACTTTACCCTTAAATTATCGCAAAGTCTTATATCTTTATTATTATGAGGGATATTCAACGAAAGAGATATCAGTAATATTAAAAACTAGAGATGCCACTGTAAGAACGTGGTTAAAAAGAGCTAGAGAAAGCTTGAAAAAAGTGATGGGGGGTGGTGTATTATGAATAGAATTTATAGGGTTTTTGATGATATAAAAGTTAGCGATAATACAAAGAAAAAATTGTATGAAGCAATAGCTAGTAAAAGTAGTAAAAAAAGTATAATGTCTTGTAATTATATGATGAGGTATTCATTTGTTATGGGAAGTGTGATTATGCTACTTATTGCCGGCGTATTATTGAGTCAGCGAGATGATAAAGTTAGTTTAGATAAAAATAAAGAACTAATGAATACTAAACAATATGAATATAATATAGATCATAGTAATATAATTTATAATGGAAATATTTATGTTAAAGAAGATGCTACTATTAAAAGAGAAATGCTAGATAAAAAATTGGGCAAGTTAATAGAATTAGAAAGTGACTCAATATTAGCAAATAGTTATGCTGAAAACTCTTATTATCACCCGAATGCTACATTATACACTATTAAAGATATTAGTAATTATGAAAAATTAGCTATTTTAATTGATGATGAGATATTTCTTTTTAGATTAGTTTCTGAATGATAAGGCTTATCGATAATAAATAAAGGAGGTTAGAGGATGAAAAAATGTGTCTTTGGATTATTATTTATTACATGTTTGTTACTTATGCCTATTAATATTTCAGCAATAATGATATATGATGAGGGTAATGCTAACGCATCAGAGGGGTCTGTTGGAATTGAGGAAGGGCAATCAATTCCCCCATCAACTAGAACAGGTGAAGGTGAAATAAAAATATATGAAGAACCTGGTGTGTATATGCCATCTATTTATGATAAACCTGTTTCTGGTGATCCAGATGCAACTGTTACAAATACTGATAACGATAATAAAATAGACATTACTGGGCTTGAACCAATAAGTGATACGGAATTTAGAATAACGAATACACAAGAGGATAAAAGTCTTGAAGGTGAGTTGCTGTATTCTACTCAAGAATTAGCATCTAGTGGTGGTGGCAGTTTTTTATACCTAATTTATACTGGTGTTGCTAGTTTAATATTAGGTTGTATAGCTGTTTATTTTATAAAATTTAGAAAGAGAAATATTTAGTATTAACAAAACCATGTCTAAAAAACATGGTTTTAATTTTTGGATGCATATTTTATTATGTAGTGCAATATTATTGTTATTATGCCCTTGTTTTTCTTGAAAATACATTATTATAGTGATATAATTACTTTGCAATAAGTACTGGGGCTGTAGCCAAATGGTAAGGCATGGGACTGCAACTCCCTGATTATCGGTTCAAATCCGTTCAGCCCCTCCAATAAAAAAAACTCGAATTTTTCGAGTTTATGATAAATCTATTACTAAATCAACTATTAAAGTTGATTTTTTTGGTGTGCCAGGCATGGCATATAACTAGACAGTGAAAGTCTGTTGTGAGGGTATGCATCGCCAATCACTAAGGAAGCACAAGATATCCACCGTGAGGCGGAATTCAGAGGAAGTGTGAAATAAAATCGTGGCTCGATGAACAAGAACTTGATATTAAGGCTGTATAAGAGGATGAGATTGCCAAAGAAATCAAAGTCCAAAGATGTGCGTAACTTATATAGTAAATCAAGCGAGTAAACGAAGAAAGTTATATGTCTTACCCTGGGAGGTCTCATGGACACAACGCTAATGAAATTTAGTAAATATAAGGTGTGGTCAAAAAATGTTTATCGTGAGAAGTCAGCAGAAGTCGTAGTAGGTACAGAAACAGCTCTAGAAAATAGGGATAGTCTTACAAGTACTGAAGGACTGAACAATTTGTAGTGTTTCACTACTAACATTGGAATAAATGATAACTAGAATGTGTTAATGATTGAAGTAGGGGCGTAACCCAAAGGCAAACATCAAAAACAGTGGTTCATTTATTTACGAAATTAGAAAGGGAAGAAACGGGTATGGAACTTTTAGAGAAAATCTTAGACAACAATAATTTGTATCGTGCATATGAACAAGTATACCGAAACAAAGGAAGTGCCGGAATAGATGGAATAACAATTGAAGAAGTGGGATACTATTTGTATCAACACAAAGAAGAGATTAAAGAACAAATAAGAAATCGAAAATATAAACCATTACCAGTAAAACGAGTAGAGATACCGAAAGAAAACGGGAAAACGAGAGAACTAGGAATACCAGTAGTAGTAGATAGGGTTATTCAACAAGCAATATCACAAATATTGACACCAATCTATGAACAACAGTTTTCTGAAAGTAGTTATGGTTTTAGACCAAATCGTTCATGTGAAATGGCAGTTGTAAAATTGTTAGAATTAATGAATGAGGGTAATGACTGGATAGTGGATATTGATTTAGAACGGTTCTTTGATACAGTACATCATGATAGATTAATGAATATTGTGTCAAGGACAGTAAGTGATGGAGATGTAATATCGTTAATCAGAAAGTTTCTAGTTAGTGGAGTAATGATACAAGGGGAGTATGAAGATACAACCTTAGGAACGCCACAAGGTGGGAACTTATCACCATTGTTATCTAATATTATGTTGAATGAATTAGATAAGGAACTAGAGACTAGGAATTTAAACTTTGTAAGATATGCAGATGATTGTTTGATAGTAGTTAAAAGTGAGAAAGCAGCGAATAGAGTGATGACCTCAATAACAAAATTCATTGAAAAGAAACTAGGTTTAAAAGTAAATGTAACAAAGAGCAAAGTGGCAAAACCAAGTGAGATAAAATACTTGGGTTTTGAATTTTACCAAAACAAAGAAAACCAATATAGACCAATCCCTCATTTAAAATCAGTTAAGAAGTTTATCCGTAAATTGAGAGTATTATTATGTAGAAGTTGGAGTGTAAAATTAGATATAAGAATGCTTAGATTGAAACAATTAATACATGGATGGGTAAATTACTTCAAAATAGCAGATATGAAGACATTAATGAAAAATACAGATAGAGCAATTCGCCGAAAAGTGAGGGTTGTAATTTGGAAACAATGGAAGAAAACAACAACAAGATATGAGAAACTAATGAAGTTGGGTATAGGTCATCATGATGCATACATAACAGCTAATGCAAATCGTGGATATTATCACGTTTCGCATACTAGTGTTATTGAAAGGGCTATATCAAAACAAAGGCTGAATAAAAGAGGCCTGGTAAATATGCTAGACCATTATCTAAAAGTACATACAGTAATATAAATTGAACCGCCGTATACCGAACGGTACGTACGGTGGTGTGAGAGGGACGAAGTATTAT
>DBNY01000054.1 GCA_002299475.1 Caryophanales bacterium UBA660
TCTAATAATAATCCACTTGTTTCTTTTATAGTATGAATGATAGAGTGAACTTCTATATCATTATTCAAAATAAAAGCCAAATCTTTAACCACTGATGGATACTTAGGCGTTTCCTTATATTGAATATTTTTAGTTTTTCTATTATATATTTTATTTAATGATATTTCAAACATATATATTGGTAATTTATTAATACTAGGATTAATAGCACCGATATAGCCTACAAATTCGTTATCAATTATTATTTCAGCAGTTATCCCAATGTGAAATTCTTTAGGTGGATTAATCGCCTTAATAAACTTAACATTAATTATACCTAAGGAATATAATAGTTCTTCAATTAATCCTTTGACTAAATAAAAATCAATTGAAATATACTTATTCTGCCATAAATTAGTTATGTAATTGCCCAACATTATACCAGCTAATTTATCTTCTTCAATATATTTATCTTCCTCAATATAATAACTAGTTCCTATTTCAAATATATTAATGTTTTTAATATTACGAGCTAAATTATATTCTAACACCTTAAATATTGAAGGCAATATACTATATCTTAATATTTTTCGGTCTTCGCTCATTGGATTTTTTATTTCAATATAGTTGAACTTGTCATTAGTGAAATTACTTATTCCATCCTTGTTAACTAATGAATAAGTAATTACTTGTTTTAATCCTAAAGATTCTAACTTCTTTCTAATCACTTTCCTTTTTAAATAATTATTACTATATCTTCCCTCTTTAATACTAGCAAGAGGTAATATCCCTTTCATATTTCTATAACCATGGATACGACCTATTTCCTCAATCAAATCTTCTTTTATATTTATATCTAATCGCCTAGAAGGAATTTCTACTATAAATGTATTATCTATTTTTTCAAATCTAAATTTCAAACGATTAAATGTATTACTAACATCTTCTAATGATAAATTCATTCCTAACACATTATTTATCTTATCTTGGTCAATTTTTATTTTCTTATCAATACTAATAATATTATTATGTTCTATTACTCCACTTAATGTTTTACCACTTGCATATTTTTCTAATAAATAACAAGCTCTATTTAAGGCTTCTTTAGTCTTATTATGATCAATTCCTTTCTCAAAGCGAATACTTGCTTCACTTCGATAAATTTTCTTAGATGTCTGTCTAATGTTAATAGGATTAAAGATTGCACTTTCAATAATTATCATGTTAGTACTACTATCAATCTCAGCATTTAAAGCACCCATAACCCCTGCTATTGCTACGATCTCATTACTATTAGTAATAACTATATCACAAGCTTCTAACTTTCTTTTTTCTCTATCTAAAGTAATAACTTCCTCATTGTCAAACGCCATTCTAACATTTATTTCATTCCCCAATTTATTATAATCAAAAATATGTAGTGGTTGCCCATATTCAAGCATTACATAATTACTAATATCTACCACATTATTAATAGAACGAATACCCGCTTTTCTTAATCTATTTATAATGAAGCTTGGACTGTCTGTTATTTTGATGTTTTTCATCATTTTTGTTGAATATAATGAACAATTATTAGTTTGAACGCTTAATGATAAATAACTATTAATATCTTCTTCTATTTCATTAATATTATTATTAGGTAGTTTCACATCTTTATCAAGAATAGCACCAGTTTCATATGCCATACCTAACATACTTAATAAATCACCTCTATTAGCGGTCAATTCATAAGTAATAATGGTATCATTAAAATCTAGATACTCTAATGGTTCTATACCAATTGAAGCATCAATAGGTAGTACATGAATCCCATTTCTATCTTCTTCAGTAAGATATTTTTCCTCTACTCCTAATTCCTGCAAAGAACATATCATTCCACTAGATTCAATCCCTCTAATAATAACTTTATTTATTTCTATCCCGTTAGGCAATTTAGCACCAATATTAGCTACTATTACTTTTTGTCCTACTTCTACATTTGATGCTCCACAAACAATTTGTTTTACTTCATCTCCTATATCAACTAAACAAACACTTAGTTTATCAGCATTAGGATGTTTATTTTTTTCCTTTATACAACCAATTACTAAATTAGTGATGCCCTTTTTCTTCTCGATAGCTTCTACTTCATTTCCTAATAATGTCATTTTATCAGCTAAATCCACAAAATCTACATTATTTAGATCAACATAATCATTTAACCAATTCATACTAACTTTCATTATCATCACCGCCATCTTTTACACTAAAATTTTCTAAGAATCTTAAATCATTAGTATAAAATTCTCTTACATCATTTATTCCATACTTAAGCATTGCAATTCTTTCAGCACCCATACCAAAAGCAAATCCAGTATATATTTCCGGGTCATATCCACATGATTTCAATACATTAGGATGAACCATCCCTGATCCTAATATTTCAATCCAACCTGTTTTTTTACACATAGAGCAGCCATTACTATTACACTTAAAGCATGACACATCAACCTCAAAACTAGGTTCAGTAAAAGGAAAGAAACTAGGCCTAAATCTTATTGTGCGTGATTGACCAAATAATCTTTTAAGAATGGTTTCTAATGTTCCTTTAAGATGAGCCATCGAAATATTTTTATCAACTACCAATCCTTCTATTTGAGTAAATTGGTGCGAATGAGTAACATCATCATTATCTCTTCTATATACTTTACCAGGGCAGATTATTCTAATTGGTGTCTTTTCTTTATTTAAAAGCATTGTCCTAATTTGCACTGGGGAAGTTTGCGTTCTAAGCAACATTTCTTCAGTAATATAAAAACTATCTTGATTATCCCTTGCAGGATGATTTTTTGGCAAATTAAGCAATTCAAAATTATACAAATCGTGTTCTATTTCCGGACCTTCAACAACATCAAAACCCATTGAAATAAACAACTCTTCTACTTTTTCAATTATAATTGTAATAGGATGAGTACTGCCAATGCTTATTTTAGTACTAGGTAAAGTAACATCTATTTGTTCACTTAACAATTTGTTATCTATCAAGTCTTTTTCCATCTTTTCTTCTAAAGTATTTATTTTATTAAAAGCCATTTCTTTAAAATTATTTAAATGAATCCCCAATTCTTTCTTTTCTTGAATAGATAAATTATGAATATCTCTCATTAACTCATTAAGAACGCCTTTTTTTCCAAAATAAAATATTCTAATCTCATTTAATTCATCCATATTAGTAATTTTAGATAATTCCAAATCTAAATTATTCTTTAGTTGTTGAACCTTATTAATTATTTCCATTTACAATCCTCCTTATAACAAAAAACATCCTTAAAATAAGGACGTTTAACGCGGTACCACCTTAATTCATAATATAAAATATATTATGCACTTAAATCTTTTAACGCAAGACCTCGCATATGATTAATAAGAGCTAAAAGTTGAATTCATAAACAATTATTCTAGTTTACACCACCCACTAGTTCTCTATCAATAAATATGTTTACTACTACCTCTTTATTATTGCCTTTAAATTATAATATTTGTTTCTTTCTAAATTATATATTTAATAAATCCATTCGTCAATAAAATTTTTAGTTAAAAAATCATGAAAGACTTTTATCTACTAGCTTATTGTTCCTGTGTAAGGATAGGATTTAATTTTTCATAATCGCCACACTTATAATAAATAGTTATTATATATTCATCATCAGGATTAGTAACCTTATCCGGCGTTTGATCAATAATAGCATTTGTTTTTTCCAAATCACACAACTCACCAGTATCAAAGTTTTTAAATGTTGACAAATCAAAATTGGCAGTCTGTAAATTTTTCAATGTTATCATTAAATCCTTTTCTCTCAAATCCTCGTCTAATGATGCTTTCATATTATTATAGTACTCATCATAATATTCAACCATTTTATTTTTCATATTACTATATGCATCTTCCCTTTGTCTATCAACATCACTAACACCACATGCAGTTAATGCCAATATTGATAGCAATACAAACATTTTTTTCATCTTCATTCCTCCATCTTTATTATTATGTACAAATTATAACATGTTTTTATTAAATTCACTATAATTAAGATGTAAAATGCTAAAATTAATACTACCTAAATTGTTTTTTTATTTCCGCCTTTGTTATAATATAAATTAGAAAGAAGTGATTATAACATGATAAATATTGTCCAAGGAATTGTTATAGGGGTAGTAAATATTATTCCGGGTATCAGTGGCGGAACTGCATTAGTATTTTTAGGCATATTTGATAAAACAATGAAAAGCATTTCTAATATTATTAAATTAGAGCATATTGCTAATAAAAAAGATGACCTCCTCTTTCTAATCAAAATTGCCATCGGATTTCTCATAGGAGTTATTATTTTCGCCAAAACAATAGATTACTTATTTATTAATTACTTTATTCAAACAATGTATTGGTTTATTGGATTAATTGTTTTTTCTTTACCTATAATTATAAAAAACGAAATGAAAGATATAAAATTCTCTAAACTATACTTTTTTTTAGGTTTATGTATTGTTAGTTTAACCTATCTTTTTAATATTAACCAGGAACCAAATTTTATAATTACTAATTTTCCAGATATAAAATTTATTTTCCTATTAAAATTAATCTTACTTGGGACTATGGCTGGCATTATGACTATTATTCCTGGTGTCAGTGGTTCAATGTTTTTACTTATACTAGGCCAGTATTCTTTAATGCAATCATATATTGCTGAATCCACAAGTTTAAGATTAACAATTCTTATTCCATTAGTTTTTTTTGGTATTGGTACTTTATTAGGAATTTTAATTGGTGCTAAAATTATCAGTTACTTTATTTCCAAGTATAAATCAAATACTATGAGTTTAATAATCGGTTTGATAATAATGAGTTCTATTGTTTTAATACCAATAAATTTTCAATACAATTTTAATCTTATTATTTCAAGTTTATTTTCTTTCTTATTTGGAGGTATGATAATTGTTACAATCGAAATAGCAAAGAAATTATTTAAAAAATAAGATGACTATCATATAGAAAATTTATAATAAAACAAACCCCAATTTAATAAAAAATTAGGGTTTTTATTTTATTATATAAATTAAACTCTAGATACTCTAAATCTATACATTACAATAGGCACTAATCTTATATTTGGATCTGCTTGTATTTCTTGCATAGATCTATTTAAAATAGTAGTTAATTGTGTTTCTGTAACATGTTGGGCTAAAACATTGCCAGACCAATCAGTTATTAAATTTCTAGTTCTAAATTGTTGCTTGTTACTTATTGTTCTAAAACTATGTGATGTTGGTACTACATCACTCCATGCTGTCGGTGATGTAAATTGAAATTGAGCATCATCTCTAGTAGGAAACCCACTAGGAGATGTTGAATGAAATCCTGTTGCATAAGTTGTTGTAGGTCTTGTAAATGTCCATCTATCTGTTACTGATCTTGTATATGTCCAACTGCTTGGAACCGATCTCGTATATGTCCAACTACTTGGATTTGATACCG
>DBNY01000026.1 GCA_002299475.1 Caryophanales bacterium UBA660
CGAAGTGAAACCTCCGTTGTACTACCTGTCCATACTATAATCCCTGCATTTTGTGCAACATATTTTCTTGCTGCATCTACTATTAATTCTCTTTGCCTTTCAAAAGCTTGAACTCTTGACTGATTTATTAGGGTTAATACATTTGGTACTGCTATTGCTAGTATTACTCCTAATATTACTATTACTGCTAATAATTCTATTAATGTGAACCCTTTTTTATCCATATAGAACCTCCGTTTATCTTTATGTTTTAATTATATAGAATCTATTTTGCTTTTTCAAGGTCGATTTTATTAAGTCAGTTGTTTCTTCTTTTAAGAATATCATAAACTATTATTTCTTCTTTTTTCATTTGCAAACCATAAAACCACTCCACCTATTAAGGAACAAATAATTATTGCAAATAAATATAACCAAATATTGTTTAATATATTATCTAAAATTCTATTCCCTCTATATTTGCTATTAGTAGCATAGGTTATATTAATATTTCTAGGCTGGTTGTTAACAAGATACCACGTATAAATATTATTATTAACGATATCCGCATTATGTTTTATGTTAGCATAAGGTATTTTTATATTAATGACATCGACATTAATAAGGTTGTCACCAATGTTTTGGGTTACAGGATTTGTAATTGCACTTATTGTTATTTTTTGATTGTTCTCGACAATATTAAAGTTAGCAAATATTTCCTTATTAATAGTAGAGGTTTCTTTATAGTCATTAATATTATTAAAATTTCTTCTAACTCTAACGCCAGATGTCGCTTTATTATATATTGTTTCCTTATTATAAGAAATTAATTCTCCTGTTTGATTAAGAACATTCAATATATACTCAACTCTTGTGTATTTATTAATTCCTTCTTGCTCTAACGCGTCATTATCTTCAAGTGAAATAATTAATTCTTCTACCTCTAAGTATTCATTTATATTTAAATTGTAACTAACATTACACCCGGTTAAGATTATGCTAATAATAAGAAATAAAATTAATTTAATCATATATATCTCCTTTTAACATGTTTTTTTCTTTATTTTTAATTGCCGCCTCAATAAATGATAAAAATACGGGATGTGCATTTAGAGGCCTACTTTTAAATTCTGGATGAAATTGAACTCCAATAAAATATGGATGGCCCTTTAACTCAACAATCTCAACTAAATTAGTTTGTGGATTAATTCCGGAAAATACCACATTATTATCTTCAAAAATTTGTTTATAATTATTATTAAATTCATAACGATGTCTATGTCTTTCACTAATTTGGTTTTGACCATATATTTTATGAGCTAATGTCTGCTGCTTAATATTGCATTCATAAATACCTATACGCATAGTAGCACCAAAATTTATTCCTTTATATTGATTAGGTAAATAATCAATAATCGGATTATTGGTTTCAAGATTAAATTCAGTAGAATCCGCATCTTCTATTTTAAGAATGTTTCTTGCATACTCAATTAATGCCAACTGCATACCTAAGCAAATACCCAAAAATGGTATGTTTTTTTCTCGTGCATATTTTATTGCTATAATTTTCCCGTCTATACCTCTGTTGCCAAAACCACCAGGAATAAGTATTCCATCAATTTTGATCAATTCTTTTTCAATATTATAGTTATTTATTTTTTCTGAATTTATCCATAAAATATTAACTTTTGTTTTTAAATTGATGCCCGCATGCTCTAGCGCTTCTTTAATTGAAATATAAGCATCTTTTAATTCAATATATTTACCAATAATTGCAACATTAATCTTTGTTTCAATATTATTATATTTTTTTATTAAATCTTTCCACTTTTGAATATCTATTTTTTTGCTTATATTAAACATTTTACATACAATATCATCCATTTGTTGTTTATGCAAACAAAGAGGAACTTCATATATAATCTTTAAATCTGGCAAAGCAATTACTTTTTCCTGAGGAATAGTACACATTTTAGATATTTTTTCTTTTATGCTATTTGGAATTTTACGTTCAGCTCTTAAAACAATAAAATCTGGTATAATCCCTAATTCCATTAATGCTTTTATACTATGTTGAGTTGGTTTTGTCTTCAACTCACAGGAGGTGCTTAAATATGGCAATAAAGTTATATGGATAAATATTGCATTATTAAATCCTACCTCCAATTTTATTTGTCTTATAGCTTCTAAAAAGGGCAAAGACTCGATGTCGCCTACCGTACCACCAATTTCAATAATTTGAATATCTGGTTTTATTTCATCAGTAGCCTTATAAATAAACTTTTTAATTTCATTAGTCACGTGTGGAACAACTTGTACTGTTTGACCCAAAAAGTCTCCTTTTCTTTCCCCATTTAAAATGGTTGAATAAATCATACCAGTAGTTAAAGAAGACAAGCGAGTGAAGTTTTCATCAATAAACCGCTCATAATGGCCTAAGTCCAAATCAGTTTCAGTTCCATCATTAGTCACAAAAACTTCTCCGTGTTGATAAGGATTCATAGTTCCTGGATCAACATTTAAATATGGGTCAAATTTTTGCACAAAAACTCGAAGACCCCTTGCTTTCAATAAAGCACCTAATGAGGAAGCTGTTATTCCTTTTCCTAGTCCTGATACAACTCCTCCAGTAACAAAGATATATTTAGTCATAATCCACCTACCTTTTAACTAAAATAAAAGAAAAGTTCTCCGTTTGAGAGAACTTTTTTTGCTCTTCTTTAGTATAACAAATTCTTTTCTATTATTCAATCTTTTAATATTAATTATAGGCAAATATAAATATGTGAAAAAATTAGACTAATTAATCTTCTAAATTGAAAATATTTTTTTAAGTTGAAAAAAATGCTTGCTATTGTTCTGGATCTGTGTTATAGTCAGTAGACCTAACAAGTTTAACTTCTATTTATAGATGTTAACAATCTTAAGATTTATATCGCTATATTTGTCTTTATTGATATGTCTTGTTATATAAATTATAAGTTGTTCCACTTGTTAGGTTTTATTTATTAATTATGAATGATATAAGAATATGATATTGTATGGAACTAGTAAAGTAATAAAATATGTAGGATCCCTAATTGTAGTATTCATATGGGCAAGTTAGAATTTTATTTAAAATGTTCAATTAGTTATTGTTGATAAATGATATAAAAATAGAATTTATTCTATTTTTTTGCTTGATTAATAACGTAAAGGAGAAATATATATGACTTTTAAGGATTTAAAATTAGCGGCCCCTATAATAAGCTCTTTAGAGTTAGGAGGATATAAAAATCCAACTTCAATACAAAAAGAAGCAATCCCTTATATAATTGAGGGAAAAGATCTTTTGGGTTGTGCTCAAACAGGGACGGGCAAAACAGCAGCTTTTGCATTGCCATTAATTCATAATTTACACATGAATATGGGTGATGATAGGAGTATTAAAGTATTAGTACTAACACCTACTAGAGAACTTGCATTGCAGGTTAGAGATAACTTTAGAAAATACAGCGCCAATACTAAAATTAAATGTAGTGTTATTTTTGGCGGTGTAAATCAACGTTCTCAATTAGAGGTATTAAAAAAAGGTGTCGATATATTAGTGGCAACACCTGGTCGACTGCTTGATTTAATTAACCAAAAGCATGTTAAACTAAATAATATTGAAGCATTAGTTCTTGACGAAGCTGACACAATGCTTGATATGGGGTTTATTCATGATGTTAAAAAAATTATTAATTATACTCCTGTCAAAAGACAAACACTGTTATTTTCTGCAACAATGCCAAATGAAATAAAACGTTTAGCCAGTGAGTTTTTAAAAAATCCTGTTACAATAAAAATAAATTCAAAAGAAGCAACAGCGGATAAAATTATTCAATCAGCATATTTAGTCGACAAAGGAAACAAAGCTAATTTATTATTTGATTTGTTACAGTGCGACAGTATAAAATCAGTATTAGTTTTTGTTAGAACTAAACATGGAGCTGACAAATTATCTATTACCCTAAGGCAAAAAGGGATTGAAAACAGTGTAATTCATGGAAACAAATCACAGTATGCAAGAGAGTTTGCTCTTAAACAATTTAAAAATGGAAATCATAAAGTTTTAGTAGCCACCGACATCGCCGCAAGAGGCATTGATATTATTAAATTATCACACGTTATTAATTATGAACTTCCAGAAAAAGTTGAAACTTATATTCATAGAATCGGCCGTACTGGAAGAGCCGGCTTTGACGGCATGGCAATATCGTTATGTAATATTGAGGAAAGAAAGATACTAAGAAATATCGAAAATTCAATTAACCAAACTATAAATATAGTAAGTGGGCATAATTATCCTATTACTCAACCCCCTTTATCATCTTTCGGTATTGTTAACAGAAACAAGCAAGGAAAAAGATACATTAGATAAATGTATCTTTTTAATTTAGGCATTATTATCTTCTTCCCATTTTTCACTAGTGTTTTAAATAAATTTTTGTTTTTAATCCACAATTTTTAATAATAATTAAGATAATATTTCTATCTCGTCATCTTTGTTTTTTTCCTCAACATTAATATTTATAGTACTTTCTTCTATGGGCTTAGGGACTTCTATTGGCATCATTTGTATTTGCGGTTCAATATTAGCAAATTGGTTTTGTTTTTCGTCTACAATGGTAGTTGATGCATCTGTTACATTCTCAATTGGCAATGATTCTGGTGCCGAATATACAGTTTCTATATTGCTTTCAACAGCATTTCCTAATTCAGTCATTGGTTCTACTCTCTCCATATTATTAATTTCGCCAACAGTCTCATTTGATTGGTTATGTAAAATAAAAGATGGATCAACTACAGGCACAGACTCTTTTCCCATTTCTTTTTTATTTGCCATTTGACTAGAATTCCTTCTTTTATTTGCACGATCTACAAAAAAACCTATTAACGCTATTACTATAATTAATAATATTACAATTACCCATATATAAATATTGTTTGTATTAATATTATCAATAAAGTTTGTAATCATTTCCATTATCTATTCCTCCTATATTTTATATATTAACATTATAAAAGAAAAAAAACAATAATTTAAAATATTGTTTACATCTTTTTTTATTTCAAATTGTGACAAAATAATGGTGGACCTGATGTTTCTAAAGACAAACTATTTGCCTTTTCAACTAAGTCTTTTTCTATCTGTTCTTTGACAGTTGCGG
>DBNY01000005.1 GCA_002299475.1 Caryophanales bacterium UBA660
GGAATCAAAACTGGATAGATGATTCCACAGAGGATGGCTTGGTATTACATTATAAGTTTGATGATTTTCAGGAGCCTACTGAGAATTTGTTTGCAAATTTGAATTTAGGTGTTCATTCACAAGGTGGTTTAACATATCAATATCTTGGTATTGAGGATAATTGGTTAAAATTTTCAATATCTGGAACTGGGACTAGCGATACTTACCCATATACATTTAATATAAGCCCGAGAAATATTCACTCAGATTTTCCAACAAGTTTTTCATTTAAATATAGAACGAATGTAAGGCATAAATATCTTGAATTTTCAGATCCTCGTATGGTTAATATTCATTATAAACCTGGCATGCGAAGAGAGGATAGAGATATGGGGACTCATAGAGAGGCAAAACTTGAAAATGTCTCTCCCTTACAAACTGTTGGAGGAGTACCAATAGTAGGTGAAAGTGCTCAACCAATTTATTTTCTCTCTAGACCAATTGCAGGAATGGTATTTAACCCCGCAACCGATTTTTTATATTTTAGTGATGTTCAAGTCGAAATTAAAGAATATTCCACACAATACACAGTGCCTGGCATAAGAACTGGCGTTATAAGAGATCATTCCATTAATAACAATCATGCAACACTGCAAATGGCTACTACACCAAGGTGGGCTGAAATAGGTAAAGTTGGCACTGGGGCGTATAGTTTTGATGGGTTAAGAACTATTAATACTAATTATGATTTGAGTTGGAATGGAAGTAATCAAGTATCAATCAGTTTTTGGTTGCGACCAAATAATATTACAGATGTAAACAGAGGTATTATTGGTAAAAGATTTAGTGCATATGAATGGGCTATTTATCAAACGAGCGCTGCAATTAGCTTTGTATACTGGGATAATATTGGAGGTCATAGTAATGGTATGGATTTTCAAACAAACAATGTTTTAACTCCTAATCAATGGACTCATTTTATATATACATGGAATGGTTTGGAAAATAGAATTTATATAAATGGTAATTTAACAGCTTCAAGGACAGCAACAAACCCCGCTTTAAATATGAATAATTTGAGTCCTGTCATGATAGGTGGTAATATTCACACTTTGGCTTGGAGTGACTCTTTTTTTCGAGGAAGTATTGATGATGTACGTTTTTATAGTAGAGCCTTATCAGCGGAAGAGGTAAGACAATTATATAATTCTCAGCAATAATGTTAAATAGTTAAACATATTACTTATAAACCAATATTTATATTATATATTTCATGTTACAATATTTTATATTATGAAGGGAGTGATAGCGTGAAAAAGCCCGTTTTTTCAGAAGCAAAAAAAAGAACAAAAGAAGAGATAAAGATTATTAGGGATGGATATTCTATTCCGGTAGGTATCAAAAATATAGGTAAGGAAAAAAAATATTACATCGAAACTTATGGTTGCCAAATGAATGTTCATGATAGTGAAACCATTAGTGCAATATTAGAAGATATGAATTATATTAAAGCTATAAATAAAGAGGAATCAGATTTAATAATACTTAATACTTGTTCTATTAGAGAAAATGCTCATAATAAAGTATTTGGTATGTTAGGACGCTTAAAACACAGCAAAAAAAGCAATAACAATTTATTAATTGGATTATGTGGTTGTATGGCCCAAGAAGAAAAAGTAATAGATGAAATTTTAAAAAAATATAAATGGTTAGATTTTGTTTTTGGCACCCATAATATTCATGAACTTCCTCACCTATTAGAGAAAGCAATTAATAAAAAAGGTTTAGAATTAGAAGTATGGAGTAAAGAAGGAGACATAATAGAAAATATGCCCATTAAAAGAGACAGTAAATATAAAGCATGGGTTAATATTATGTATGGATGTGATAAATTTTGTACATATTGTATAGTTCCATATGTAAGAGGAAAACAGCGTAGTAGAAGGCCGCATGATATAATTAATGAAGTTAAATTATTGATTGAACAAGGGTATAAAGAAATAACTTTATTAGGGCAAAATGTTAATGCATATGGTAAAGATTTTTTAGATAAGAATTATAATATGGTTGATTTGTTAGAGGAGATAAGTAAACTTAAAATAGAGCGAATTAGATTTATTACAAGTCACCCTTGGGATTTTAGTGATGAAATGATTAATATAATAAAAAATAATCCTAACATAATGCCGGCTATTCATCTTCCGATTCAATCAGGCAGTAATAAAATACTAAAATTAATGGGGCGCAGATATACTAAAGAAGAATATATTATTTTATTTAACAAACTAAAAAATAATATTCCCAATATAAACATATCAACAGACATAATAGTAGGATTTCCAGGCGAGACTGAGGAAGATTTTCAAGAAACATTAGATTTATATAATGTATTGAAATTTGATTTTGCTTTTACCTTTATTTTTTCGCCAAGAGAGGGAACGCCAGCATCTAAATTTGAGGATAATGTTTTAATGAGTGAAAAAAGCAATCGTTTACATCTATTAAATGAATTAGTAAATAAATACGCCTTAGAAAGCAATAAGAATTATCTTGAAAAAACAGTAAAAGTATTAATTGAGGGCAAGGATGAAAAAAACAATAAATTTTTAACAGGATATACTGAAACTAATAAACTAGTTAATATTGTAGGTGATGATATTCATATTGGAGAAATTGCTTATGTTAAAATAACCGATGCTAAAACATGGAGTTTAAGTGGAGAAATTATTAATGAATAAAGAAGTAATCGATAAAATAGATGAAATAATTAAATATATAAAGAAATCAAAAAACTATAAAAAATATTTGATGATTGAAAAGCAATTAAGCAATAATGAAGATATACTTGCGTTAATAAAGAATATTAAATTTCTTCAGAAACAAGCAGTTCAACAACAGTATTTAAATAATCACAATAAAGTAAAAGTGATAGACAGAAAAATTAGTGATGATTTAAATAAATTAAATAGCATTCCTTTGTATATTGAATATACTAATGTTGTAGAAGAGTTAAATAACCTATTAACTAATATTAAAAATATAGTAGAATTATATATTAATGAAAAGACTGAATAAGTCTTTTTTTTAAAGCACAATTTAGTAGATTTGTGCATAAATTAGAATGAGGAGGGATAAAGTGGCAACATTTAGAGAAATTGTAACAAAAGCTGTAATTGGCAAGGGGAAGAAATTTTTTAGTAATAGTTATTCTATGACGCCAGAGGTAAAAGTTGATACTATATTGGGGTGTTGGGTAATTAATCATAAATTTAGAGGGCATGAAAAAAATGATAAAATTATTATAGACGGCAATTTTGATGTTAACATGTGGTATTCATATGATAATGATACTAAGACTGCTGTAATGACTAAAACTATTCATTATCAAGAAGAAGTAAAAGTAAAAATTAAATCTGATAATGATTTATCTTCCGATAAGGATATAATAGTAAGGGGTTTAAAACAACCTAATTGTATTAAAGTTGAAAATAAAGATGATGTAATAGAGTTTATTATTGAAAAAGAATTAGGCATTGAAATAGTAGGGGAAACTAAAGTAAGAATTGGGATAGAAAATGATGAGGAATTATGGGAGGAAATAATTGATGAGGAATTAATACAAAATGTAGAAAAGGAAATAGAGGAAAGTATTGAAGAAGACTTCATATAATTAAGTGTCAACAAAAATAGTTGACACTTAATTCTTTTTTAGTTATAATTTATATTGAAAAGGAGGAAGTAAAAATGGCAGTAAAATTGAGATTAAAAAGAATGGGTGCTACTAAAAGACCAACGTATCGTATAGTGGCAGCCGATTCGAGAAGCCCAAGAGATGGCAAATTTATTGAATTAGTGGGAACATATAATCCGTTAATTGAACCGGCTGAAATTAAAATTGATGAGGCAAAAGCTTTAAAATGGTTAAATGATGGAGCAAAACCTTCAGATACAGTAAGAGACTTATTTAGTAGAGTTGGAATTATGACAAAATTTCATAATGAAAGGAATACTAAGTAATGGATTTAATAAAATTAACTGAGGAAATTGTAAAATCAATTGTTAAAAATCCAGATCAAGTAGCGGTTAAAAGATTTGATACAGATGAAGAAGATTTTCTATTAATTCAGGTTATGGTGGACAATGAAGATATTGGTGCAGTTATTGGCAAAGATGGCAGAATGGCTAATGCTATTAGAACAATAGTTCAAGCTAGTGGTTATGCTAATGGTATTCAAAGAGTAAAAATTAATATTGATTCATTTTAAGGAACTATTTTAGAATAGTTCTTTTAGTTTTATTTTTTATTCTAATAAGTGTAAAATTATTATTTATAATTAAATAGTAAATTACTAATATTTAATAATTTTTAAAAGGTAAAATCAATTATTTTGTTATATACAATTAGGAATATTATTAATGATAAAGTAAATAATATAACTTAATAATTTTTAAATTTTTTTTCTTAGTTCCTAGTTTATAAAATATCTAAAAATTGAAAAGAATGTTTTCAATTACAATAGATTTCATTCTGTTTTGTTTGAAAAAACAATAATATTAATATATAATGGAATTAATCTAGTAAGATGAAGGTGATTTGAAGTGATTCGTAGCAAAGGCTTTACTTTAATCGAGTTAATAGCAGTTATTGCAATAATTGGCATAATAGCATTAATTGCTACTACTACAATGGAGATAGTAATGAATAATGCTAGTGAACAAATATTTAAATCTAATGAAAAACTGCTTGCAACAGCGGCTGAGAATTATTATAAAATGAATTCTGAGTTATTACCATCAGCAATATCAGAGATGAGAGCGGTTAGTTTAGATGTGTTAATATATGAAGGTTATTCTAAGATGTTTAAACATCCTAAAGACGCTGATATTGTTTGTAATGGCTATGTCGTAGTAGTAAGAACTACTGCTCAAAGATATGAATATCGTCCTTATTTGAGTTGTGGTAGTGATATGAAAACACAAAATTATGATAATTTCTTGTATTTATTGCCGTAAAACTCTTAATATTAAATATGAATATATAGATAATAATGATTTATTAAGATTAATAAAAAAATGATTTGGAGTGAAAAATATGAAGCAAAGATTATTGAGTGCTATTGCCCTTTTATTAATAATAATACCTATAATAATTATTGGGGGAAATATATATCATATTTTAGTTACTATTATATCCATGTTTGCATTCAAAGAACTTATTGATATGAAACAGGCTAAAAGAGTTCTACCACTAGCGATTAAAGCTTTTGCTTACCCTTTATTAGTGATGCTAGTATTAAACAACCACATCAGTTCTACTTTTGTATATTTAGTTGATTATAGAATTATTAGTGTTTTATTAGTAACTTTATTATTGCCATTAGTATTTTATAAAGATTATGATAAATATAATATAGATGATGCTTTATTTTTGATAGGAACTATTTTTTTCTTAGGAATTTCTTTTAACTTATTAATATTAGTTAGAAATTATAATATTAATTATTTAATTTATATTATGTTAATTGCTATAATAACTGATACTTATGCCTATATAGGAGGAATGCTAATTGGTAAAAATAAATTAGTACCTGCTGTTTCGCCTAATAAAACTTGGGAGGGTATAATAAGTGGAGTTATTTTTGGAACTTTATTTAGTAGCGTTTTCTATTATGAAGTTATTAATAGCAATATAAATATATTAAATTTAGTATTTATTAGTGGCTTCTTATGTATAATCGGCCAACTAGGGGATTTAGTATTCAGCTCAATAAAAAGATATTATAATAAAAAAGATTATTCTAATATAATACCAGGACATGGTGGTATTTTAGATAGACTAGATAGTATTATACTAGTAATAATTGCTTTTACATTATTCATTACCATTATATAGAAAGAGGTGTTTAAATGACTTTACTTTACTTTATATTAATCTTAGGTATTACAATTTTTATTCATGAACTAGGGCATTTTATTTTTGCTAAGAAAGCTGGAATATATGTTTATGAATTTGCTCTTGGCATGGGGCCACGTATTTATTCATGGAAAAGCCAAAAAGATGAAACGGTATATTCAATCAGATTAATTCCATTAGGTGGTTTTGTTCAATTGGCGGGAGAATCAATTGATGAAGATAAAATAATACCACGTAATAAGCAACTTCAAACTAAAACTTGGTTTGAACGTTTCTTAACTATTATTGCTGGTGCTGTTTTTAATTTTTTATTTGCTATGTTTTTATTATTTATAATTGGTTTATTTTATGGCGTATCAAGTACTAAGCCAGTAATTAATGATTTAGTTGAGAATTATCCGGCTTACAATTCGGGTCTGCAAATAGGAGATATTATTTTAGAAATAAATAATAATAGAATAAGAACATGGGATGACGTTTTATTACAAATAGAATTGAGTGATAAAGAAAAACCACTTACTATATTAGTATTGCATGCAGATGAAATGATAGGTTTATATACCGTTTCATTAAAGAAAGAAATTGAAAATGATAAAGAAGTATTTAGACTAGGTATAAGCCCTAAAAGAGAAAAAACATACGGCTTATTAAGTGCAATTAATTATGCTGTAACTAGAACATTCTCTTTATTTAGAACAATGTTTATTGTTATCGGCAGTTTATTCAGTGGTACTTTAGGATTAGAAAAATTAACCGGACCAATAGGTATATATGGAATTGTAGGGCAACAATCTCAAGCGGGATTTGATAGCATATTATATTTAATTGCCTTTTTAAGTATTAATGTTGGTTTTATTAATTTGATACCATTTCCTGCTTTTGATGGGGGAAGATTATTATTTCTTGTTATTGAAAAAGTTAAAGGAAGTCCAGTAAATCCCAAAATAGAAAATTACTTTCATACAATTGGATTTGTGATTTTAATGATATTAATGTTATATATTACATTTAATGATTTGGTAAAGTTATTTTAATAATGCTATAGTTATTTAGAAAGGGTATAATTATGACAGAAAAAGAAAAGAAAGACTTAATATTAAATAAATGCCCTAATTATGATAAGATAAGTAATTATATATATTTAGAAAATGATAATATTTCAATTATTCTTATAGAAAAATATCAGGATTATGTATTTAGTGTTGATATTGATGATAATGAAGAAATTATTATGTTAGAATTGGTTAATAAAGCATTCACCAAATATATTAGTGATTATAATTTTTCTAAAATGTTAACTAAATATTTAGAAAAGTTTTTAAGTAAAAATAAAAATAAAAATATCAAGGTTGAAGATTTGATGCAAGAGGTAGTAAATTTTGCCAATCAATATGAAGAAGAAAAATTAAAACATATTGTGAATTCTAGATGGATATAAAGTATATTATTTTGTATATTTAATTGAAATCTTTATTTATAGTGTAATATTTGATATAATGTTTAGACAGTTTGCGATGAAAAATAAAGGAGGAAAAATGAGTAAAATAAAGATTTTTGCTTTAGGCGGGTTGAATGAAAATGGTAAAAACATGTATATTATTGAAGTTGATAATGATATATTTGTTTTTGATGCTGGCTTAAAGCATGCCGATGAAAGATTATTAGGAATAGATTATATAATACCTAAGTACGAGTTTATTAAACAAAATATTGATAGAGTAAAGGGAATATTTTTAACACATGGACATGATGAAAATATGGGTGCTATTTTAGATATTGTTATTGATATGCCAAATATAAAAGTGTATGCTACTAAGTTTACAATAGAGCTATTAAAAAAGGAAATAGAAGATGAGAATATAAAGTATAATAACTTTGAAGAAGTAAAACCTCATAGAAAAATTGATTTTGGTAATTTGAGTATTTTTCCAGTTAGTTTAACTCATTCTGTTCCCGATACAGTTGGATATGCTCTTTATACAAACGACGGGATAATATTTTATACTGGCGATTTTACTTTTGATTGGACAATGCCTAGTGCATATAAAACAGACGTAGGAAAATTAGCTTATTTAGGTAAACAAGGGGTGCTTTGTTTGTTATCTGAGTCTTTATACGCTGAAAAAATTGGACATACTAGTCCAAATCATCGTATTGCATCCGTTATAAGACCATTATTAGTTAAAAACGATGAACGACTTATATTTGTAATGTTTTCTGCTCATATTCATCGAATTCAGGAATTATTTAATGAAATTATGAAAACAGATAAAAAAGTAGTAATTATGGGGAAAAGATTGCAAAAAATTATTGGTAGTGCAATAGATATGAAATATATTAATTTTGATAAGAATAGAATTGGTGACTTATCTAATATTAATGATAAGGGTATTATCATATTAGTGACTGATGAAAGAGAAAAGCCATTTGGCAATATAGAAAGAATTGCTAATGGTTATGATAAATATATTAAATTAAATGAAAAAGATACAGTTATTTTGGCTGAACCGATTAGTGAAATATATGAAACATGTGCTATTAAAATTGCAGATAATATTGCCAGATTAGGCGCTGAAATTATTACTTTATCACCAAAAAAACATTTGTTATATCACCCATCAAGAGAAGATTTAATGTTAATGCTTAATCTAATTAATCCTAAATATTATATGCCAGTATGTGGAGAATATAGATATCAATACGCTAATGCTAATGTGGCATCGTTGCTAGGAGTGCCAAAAGAAAATATTTTATTAAAACAAAATGGAGATGTGGTTACTATAGTAGATGGTAATTTAGTTGAAGATTTTGCTAAGGTAGAAGTTGATGATGTATTAATAGATGGTAATTCGGTTAAAGATATAGGAGAATTAGTATTAAAAGATAGAGAAATGTTAAGGGACAATGGTATTATTATTATTAGTACGACAATAGATAAAAAGACAAAGGCTATTTTAGCAGGGCCTGAAATATTAACTAGAGGGTTTATATATGTTAAAGATAATGTGCAGTTAATTAAGGAAATTGAAAGAATATCACTTGAAATTGTCAAAAAACATATTAATAATAATTATGTTGATTATAACAAAATAAAAATGGAAACAAGAGATCAATTAGGAAGATATTTGTATAAAGAAACAGAGTGTGAGCCTATGATAATATCTGTTGTTCAAGAAATATAGTCAAACGTGTTAATTGGCACGTTTTTTTCTTTATGAGAAATCATATACATGTTATAATAATAATGAGGTGTATTGTGTTATGTCAAAAAATAAAAAAAGAAAAAACGATGAAGAGAAAAAGAGTACCTATAGCATAGAATTAAATGGCTTGATATTAGTATTAATTGCTATTATAGGAATACGACCATTTGGAATTGTTGGAGATTTAATCAATTCATTTGCTATGTTTTTAGTAGGCACAATTAGTACCGTTTTATTAGTCTTTGTATTATTAATTGGTATTTATACAGCATTTAAAAGAGAATGGCCAAATTTTTTTACTAATAGATTAATGGGGTTATATTTATGTATAACTGTTTTATTAGTCTTTTTTCATATAAATTATATCGACCAAAACAATATGCAAGCTATAAGTATAATAACAGAAACTATAAATAATTTTATGTTAGCGACTAAAAATCCTGATATTATTCAGGGGGGCGGTATAATTGGAATGATATTTGCGATACTGTTTGTTTTTTTATTTGATATCAATGGAACAATGATAGTAGGTGGCTTTATCATTTTCTTTGGTCTGATTATGTTTATGGATATATCGCCAATTGAAAAATTAAAATGGTTAATTGATAAGATTAAAAGTTTATTTAAATTTAAAATTAAGTTATCTAAAGATATTTTAAAAGCAGATGAAGAATATGAGAAAAGTGATAAAATAGTTATTTCAAGTATGGATGAATTAACAGAAATTACTGAAGATAAAGAAGAAAAAAATAATCATCTAACTAATCCAATTATTACTCCTCCTAATATTGATAATAAAATTGAATATATCATACCACCTATGAATTTGCTTAATTCACCTAATAAGGGCCAAACGGCTATTAATCAAGAAATGATAACTAAAAATATTGAGGCATTAGAAAAAGTGCTAGATGATTTTAGAATTAGTGGGAAAGTTGTTAGTGTTAATATAGGACCTTCAGTTACGCAATATGAAATGGAACTGAAAGCGGGAACTAAAGTTAGTAGACTTTTAAGTATAAACAGAGAAATTTCTTTAGCTTTAGCGGCTAAAGATGTAAGGATTCAGGCACCAATACCTAGTAAAAATACAGTGGGTATAGAAATACCTAATGTTAAAACAACAATAGTTACTATAAAAGAAGTGTTAGAAAATATTCCGCCTAGTTTGCAAAAAAGCAAGTTATTAGTTGTGCTTGGCAAAAACATTATGGGAAGACCAATATTTGCTGAAATTAATAATACTCCTCATTTATTAGTAGCAGGTGCTACTGGTAGTGGTAAATCCGTATGTATAAATTGTATTATTGCATCATTATTAATGAGAGCAAAGCCAGATGAAGTTAAATTAGTATTGATAGATCCTAAAAAAGTAGAATTAAGTTCATATAATGGTATCCCTCATTTACTTGCCCCTGTTGTAACCGACCCTAAAAAAGCATCCATTGCTTTACGTAAAATAGTTGTAGAAATGGAACAAAGATATGAGATATTTAATGAAGTTGGGGTAAAGAATATAGCAGGGTATAACTCATATATTGATACAAAAAATAAATATTTAAGTAGCCAGGAAATAAAGAAAAGAATGCCATATATTGTTGTTATTATTGATGAACTTGCTGATTTAATGATTGTTGCTGCTAAAGAAGTAGAAGAATCGATTACTAGAATTACTCAATTAGCAAGAGCGGCTGGAATACATTTGATTGTAGCCACTCAAAGGCCATCAACTGATGTTATTACTGGATTGATAAAGGCTAATATACCATCGCGTCTTTCATTTGCCGTAAGCAGTAGTATTGATTCAAGAACAATATTAGATATGATGGGAGCAGAAAAATTATTAGGAAAGGGCGATATGTTATTTTTACCTATGGGGGAAAACGCTCCATTAAGAGTGCAAGGTGCTTATATATCGGAAGAAGAAATTAATAAAATAATTAAATTTGTAATTGACCAACAGAAGGCTGAATATGATGATAAGTTAACTAAACTAGAGGAAAAAGAAAAAAAAATAGATAAAGATGAAGAAGAATATGATGATCCACTATATAACGAAATAGTAGAGTTTGTAATTAGAAGTCAAAAAGTAAGTGCCTCATTGCTTCAAAGAAAATATCGTCTTGGATATAATAGAGCAGCTAGAATTGTTGATTTACTTGAGGAAAGAGGTATTATTGGACCGGTTAATGGTTCTAAACCTAGAGAAGTATTGATAGCATTGCAAGATAATGAAGATGATAAATATAATTAGCAAGACAAATTAACTCAAAATTAACTTGAATAATTAATATAAATTATATATAATTAAGGTATAGAAAATAAGCGGAGGTTCTAATGAATAATAAAATTCTTAAATTAACACCGAAAGGCTTCACTTTGGTAGAGTTACTAGCAGTAATAGTAGTATTAGGTATAATAATAGCAATAGCAGTACCTAATGTACTAAATCTAATTAATCAAGCAAG
>DBNY01000014.1:0-238 GCA_002299475.1 Caryophanales bacterium UBA660
ACATAAGGATGAATTGTCATATACTAATATTAATAATACACATATAATTAATAATAAATATACTAATGAATTTACTAAACTCATCGTATATAATACATATATTAAAATAACGACGAATCAACATTATCCATATTTTTTTGATACTTTATATAATAATAATTATAATTTGTTTATATGTGATTTTAATAATCATGATTATTTTTATCTTGATGAAGCTTTTAAACAAGTACTTGTTTAA
>DBNY01000014.1:534-13169 GCA_002299475.1 Caryophanales bacterium UBA660
TTTAAACAAGTACTTGTTTAAAAGGATATTTTTTAGTAAAATAAGGTAGGTAGGAGGAATTGTTATGTGGATTGATATATTGCAAATATTGTTTGGTATTATTGTTGGAGGGGTGATTGGATTTTTTATATCTCGTATGTATATGATGAAATATATAAAAGCTAACCCGCCGATAAATGAACAAATGATAAAAGTGATGATGGCTCAAATGGGAAGAACACCATCGCAGAAACAGGTCAATCAAGTTATGAAGGCGATGAGTAAATATATGTAAAACGAGAGTTATCTCGTTTTTTCTTTTTATTCTATATGATATAATGGTTTTAGTATTAGGAAGGAAGAACTTTTATGACATTAAGGTATGATGAAAAATCAATTAAGATACTTGAGGGTTTAGATGCAGTTAGAAAGCGTCCTGGTATGTATATTGGTTCGACAGATAAAAGAGGTCTTCATCATTTAGTTTGGGAAATTGTAGATAATTCTATCGATGAAGTTATAAATGGTTTTGGTAATTACATTAAAATTATATTGCACAAAGATAATAGTGTAAGTGTTATTGATACAGGAAGAGGTCTTCCCGTTGGTATTCATGAAAGTGGTAAAAGCACACCAGAAGTTATATATACCGTTCTTCATGCTGGCGGCAAATTTTCTGATGGTGGGTATAAAATATCAGGCGGACTTCACGGGGTTGGTGCGTCAGTTGTAAACGCCTTAAGTAAATGGATGGAAGTTACAGTTAGAAGAGATGGATATGAATATTATATTCGTTTTGAAGATGGCGGGAAGACAGCGGTTCCTTTAAAGAAAATAGGCACTTCTAATAAAACTGGTACTACAGTTAGATTTATGCCTGATGATAAAATTTTTTCTTCTACTATGTTTAGTTTTACGACAATATGTGAAAGAATGCAGGAATCATCTTTTCTTTTAAAAGGACTGACGGTCGAAATAATTGATGAAGAAGATAATAAAAAAGAGATATATAATTATGTTAATGGACTAGAGGCATTTGTTGAGTTTATAAATGAAACTAAAAAAAGAATTCATAAAGTAGTAAGGTTTAATGCCATGAAAGAAGCAATAAACATTGATATTGCATTTCAATATACAGATGATTATTCTGAAAATATTGTTTCTTTTGTTAACAATGTAAAAACAATCGATGGTGGCACTCATGAAATAGGATTTAAGAGCGCATTAACTAGAGTTTTTAACGAGTATGCTAAAAATGAAGGATATTTTAAGAATAAAGATAAAAATTTTGAAGGTAGTGATGTCAGAGAGGGATTGACTGCTGTTATTAGTTTGCAAATACCAGAAAATCTACTTCAATTTGAGGGACAGACTAAGTCAAAGTTGGGCTCTCCAATAGCGCGTAATATAGTAGAAACTTTTATTCAAGAGAAATTACACTTCTTTTTGCAAGAGAATAAAGAAATTGCTACTAACATTTTAACTAAGGCTTTAAATAGTAAAGAAGCAAGAGAAGTTGCTAGAAAAGCTCGTGATGAAGCCCGTAAGGGAAAAAATAAAAATGGCAAAGAAAATTTATTAAGTGGAAAACTAACGCCTGCTCAATCGAAAGATAAGAATATTATTGAATTATTTTTGGTGGAGGGCGACTCGGCTGGAGGCACGGCTAAACAAGGACGTGATCGGAGATTTCAAGCAATATTGCCACTTCGTGGTAAAGTAATAAATACGGAAAAAACTAAAGTTGATGAGATATTAAAGAATGAAGAAATTAATACTATTATTTATACACTTGGTGCAGGTGTTGGTAGTGATTTTGGAGTTGATGATTGTAATTATGGTAAGGTTATTATAATGACGGATGCTGATGATGATGGCGCACATATTCAGGTATTGTTATTAACATTTTTTTATCGATATATGAGGCCTTTAATTGAGCAAGGAAAATTGTATATTGCAATGCCACCTTTGTATAAGGTAACTTTTACCAAAAATGAAGAATACTATTTATGGACTAATGAAGAATTAAAAGAATTAATAAATAATAGAAGTGGTTATATTATTCAAAGATATAAAGGATTAGGGGAAATGAATGCTGATCAATTATGGGATACTACTATGAATCCAGATACTAGGTCATTAATTAGAATCAATATAAAAGATGCTATACTAGCTGAAAAGCGTGTTAGCGTACTGATGGGGGATAAGGTTGAGCCAAGGAAAGATTGGATTGAAGAAAATGTTGAGTTTTCAATGGAAGATAATTATAGTATAAAATAATAAAGAGTGGTGACTAAATGAAAGATGTAATAAAAAAGATATTTGATTATTCTTTTGAAGAAATAATGGGTGAGCGATACGGAAGATATTCTAAATATATTATTCAAGATAGAGCGATTCCAGATGTTAGAGATGGATTAAAACCAGTTCAAAGAAGGATTCTTTACGCTATGTATAAAGAAAAGAATACATATGATAAGCAATATCGTAAAAGTGTTAAAACAGTTGGTGTTGTTATTGGAAATTATCATCCACATGGCGATAATAGCGTTTATGATGCAATGGTTAGAATGAGTCAGAACTGGAAACAAAAAAACCCATATATTGAAATGCACGGTAATAATGGCAGCATTGATGGTGATAATGCTGCTGCTATGCGTTATACAGAAGCTAGATTATATAAAATAAGTAATGAGTTATTAAAAGATATTGATAAATCAACAGTAATGTTTGTACCTAATTTTGATGATACTACTTTAGAACCGACTGTTTTGCCATGCAAATTTCCTAATTTGCTTGTTAATGGTAGTAGTGGTATAAGCGCAGGATATGCTACAAATATAGCGCCCCATAATTTAGAAGAAATAATTGATGCTACAATTAAAAGAATTGACGCACCTAATTCAACATTAGATGTAATAATGAGATATGTTAAAGGACCAGACTTTCCAACTGGTGGTATAGTAGAGGGTTTAGATGAAATTGTATCGGCATATAAAACTGGCAGAGGAAAAATAGTAGTAAAATCAAAAACAAAATTTGAAAGAGTTAAGGGTAAAGACCAATTGATAATTACAGAAATTCCATATGAAGTTAATAAAGCTAGTTTAATAAAGAAAATAGATGAAATTAGAATTGACAAGAAAATTGAGGGAATTATAGAAGTTAGAGATGAAAGTGATAGAGAAGGTCTAAGAATAGCTATTGATTTAAAGAAAGATACTAATCAAGAGTTAATACTAAATTATTTGCTAAAAAACACTGATTTACAAATATCATATAATTTTAATATGGTTGCTATTGTTAACAGAAGACCTAAATTACTTGGACTTTTAGATATCTTAGATGCTTATATTATTCATCAAAAAGAAGTAACTACTAAAAGAGTGCAATTTGATTTAGAACATGCTAAAGCAAGATTACATATAGTAGAGGGTTTAATTAAATCAATATCAATATTAGATGAAATAATTTTAACAATTAGAGCAAGTAAAAATAAAATGGATGCTAAAGAAAATTTGATTAATAAATATTTGTTTACTGATATACAAGCAGAGGCTATTGTGACTTTGCAATTATATAAATTAACTAATTTTGATGTAACGTTATTAAAGGAAGAACTAAATAATTTAAATATTATAATTGTTGGTTTGAGTGAGATATTAGTTAATGAAGAAAAATTAAAAGAAGTAATTAAAGATGAATTAATAAAAGTGAAAAAAGAATATAGTATCCCAAGATTAACTGAAATAAAAGAGAAAATTACGGAAATAAAAATTGCTAATAATGAAATGATACCTAAAGAAAAAGTTATCGTTATTGTAACTAATGATGGCTATATTAAGCGTGTTTCGTTAAAATCATACGCATTGTCTTTGGATGAAGAAACGGCTTTAAAAGAAGGAGACTATGTAATAGGGCGATATGAAATGCTGACTACTGATACAATATTATTATTTACTAATCTGGGCAATTATTTGTATATACCAGTGTATGAAATATTAGATGCTAAGTGGAAAGAAATAGGAAAACATATTAGTAATTTAATAAGTATTACTTCAGAAGAAAACATTATTGATAGTGTTCCTATTTATAATTTTAATGACGATATTAACATAACTATTTTCACCAAAAATGGTATGGTTAAAAGAACAAAATTAATTGATTTTAATGTGCAGCGTTATTCAAAGCCTATTACCGCTATTAAATTAAAAGATAATGATTGTGTTACTAATGTTAGTTATAATACTAATACTAATGTATTTATTATTACTAAGAAAGGATATGGTCTTTGGTTTGATACTAACGAAATCCCTATAGTTGGAGTTAAAGCATCAGGGGTGAAATCAATTAGTTTGAAGGATGATGAAGTAGTTGATGGAATTATCTTTAATACAACTAGTATAGAACATATCACAGTATTTACTGATAAAGGAACAGCAAAGAGAATTAAAATATCTGAATTAGAAAAAACTAATAGAAGTAAAAGAGGCCTATTATTAATAAGAGATATTAAAACTAATCCACACTATATTATAAAAACTTTTATAATTGATTCAAGAAGCATAATAGGACTTAAATATGGCGATAAGATAAAAACATTAAAATTAAATGAAATACCTATTATTGATAGATATAGCGCTGGTTCGTCAATAATTAAAGAAAAGGTAGATAATGTATTTAAAATTGTTGAGCTGTTTAAAAGAGAAGATATAACTATTGGTAATAATAATGATGCTAATGTTAAAAAAATAGATTTGGAAGTATCTTTAAAAAAGATAGATGATAAGATGATATCAATTGATGATTTTTTAGATGACTTTAAAATATAATTTAATTATATTATGTGCACAAAAAGCCTATATCGAGCATATATTTTAATGGGTGGTATTATGTCTAAAACGGAACAATTTAAAATATTTATAAGAAAAAATCCTCATTTAATTCAGTACGTAAATAATGGGAGTATAACATGGCAGAAGTTTTTTGAAATGTGGGATTTATACGGGGAAGATAGCGAGGCTTGGAATAATTATAAGGAAACTAAAAATAGTAATCTTGTTTATGATTTGGGGTTAAAAAATGTTGTTGATTCAGTAAAGAATATAAATGTTGATTCGATTGTTAAGGGGCTTAATGGATTGCAAAAATTGTTAGCTATAGCTCAAGATTTTTTTGGCAAAAAAGAAGTTAAATCTCAAGAAGACCCCTATATTCCAAGGCCAGTTCATAAAAGGTTTGAGGATTAATGCATTTAAGTGTTCAATTTAAAATAAAATCGAATCCTAATTATATTCGTTTTTTAAGAGAAAATTCTTATTGGTATAAAACGTTAAATAGAGACCCTAATACTTTTGATAGTTTTGTTGAGGAAATGAAGCAAAAATATAAACTAACATCCATTGATAAATTGAATGACATATTAGATAAAATTAAGTTTGTACAAAGTTTTATGAGTATTATTAATTAAATGATAAGGATGATATTGTGGATAATGAAATAGTCGATAAAGTAAATGAGTTAATTGATTTATTAGATAATAGTGAAATGATTAAAAACCTAAATTTTCATAAGAAATGTATTGATGATGATAATGTTGTTGGTAACCTTATTAAAATATTCAAAGAGATGAAATACAATTATGAATTAAATCCTACTGTTGATAATAGAAAGAAATTATTAACTGCTAAGATAAATTTGTATAATAATGAAGTAGTTAAAAGTTATAAATATTGTGAAAATGAATTATATTATCATATATTATATATGAATGAAAAATTAAGTGGTTTGACAAACAAAAATTTATGTGCTAAGAAGGACAGCTAATGTCTTTTTTGTTTTTTTTAGGTATTTAAAAATATGTTTGAATAAAAACTAAAGTTAATGTATAATTTGGATAGAATAATAAGTTACATAGTGGGTGAAAAAATGAATAACAAGGGTTTTGCTATATCTTCTATTTTATATATGTTAATATTAATAACTGGTCTTTTATTCGTCTCTACATTAAGCTTATTAACGTATAGAAAAAATGTTATAGTTAGTAAAATGAATAATATTAGTGGTCAATTAGGTGGTAATCTTACTAGTCAATATCGTTATATGACTGCCAATGGTGAATGGTCTAATTGGTTAAATTATGAGAATAAAAATGATATTGATTATTCTTTTACAGTAAGTAGAATTTTAAATAGTGGTACAGCTGGTGAACGATATGATTTAATCCCAACTGATGTGATATTAGATATTGTAAATGGTGATGCTTATTTAAGATTTAATGGCACTACTAGTAGAGCAATAAATACTAGTGGTCAGACAGTAGTTGCTAATACTATATTACTTGAGGTAAGAAAAGATAATAATGGTGCTATTGTTAGTTATGGTACTAGTCAACAAGGTATATTTTATGATGCTTCAAATAGAATAAATATGAGAGATATTAGTGGTAATACTCAAATATCTACTCCTACTTATGCTAATGGAAATATATTTAGATACATATTTATTTTAGATAGGGTAAATGGTAATTATAAAGTATACCAAAATGGTATTTTAGTTGGAACTACTGGGACAACTAATATTTCTAGGTTTGATTTAATTGGGTTGGGGCATTTTAGGCATAATAATACAAGTTTTTTTGCTGGCAATATATATAAGGCAATATTTTCATCTCTTTTAATTACTGATAGTGAAGCGATTGAAATAAGTAGACTTAATAACGCTAGCAAGTATGAAGAAATATTACATAGAGGTAATGCTAGTGTTAAGTATGGACCTTTTATTGAATATAGGCAAGTTGCTGTTAAAAATGAAGTGAAATCAGACGATGTTTTTAAAACGCGTTATATAAGAGATTTTATGGCCGGCACATTAAGTGGCACTAGTAATCAAATATTAGATATAAATGTTTTTGCCAAGTTTGATCGGGCAACTAAATTTTATAATGTAATGGTTGGCGGGACCTTTTCTGGTACTTATGTAAAAGATAGAAATCATGCTAATCAGGTATCTCTTGGCAGAATAAGAGTTACTAATGGTTCTTTTACGCATGTAAACACTAGACCTTACAATATCACAACGGTTATGGAAGTTTTAACGCCTTATACTACTATTAATAGTTTTGGTAGTGGTTTATTATTATTTATTGGTTCAGATATTACTAGATTTCCAGTTAGTGCTGTTAACTCCTTTAATGGTTTTGTATTTGGTAATTATGGTGATATGAATAGTGATGGTAATTTTGGTTGGTACTATTTTAATGGTGCTAGTTGGGTAAGATTTATTCCAAATGAAAACGATGCTATTGTAGGTTATGTTACTAAAAATGCAGGTGATTCTATTTTAACCCTAGTAGATATGTTTTCGCCAACATTCACCTTTAATGTTGCGCTAGGTAAAAGAGTAACAAGTGATTTTGGAACAACAGATATTAATGGAAGAAATATTTCAATTGTTGTAGATGGTAATGTGCAAGTTGCTAATTTTTTTACTAATGGTACCGGCGCTAGGCACGTTGAAATAGATTTAGGTGCGGAATATAATGTCACTAGAGTAAGATTATTTCATCAATATATAACTGCTCCAGTTGTTACGCTTGGCACCAGGACTATTTTATATAATGATAGTAAAATGGACACATATATGCTTTGGGACCACGCTACAAAGGGTCTATATGTTGAAGATAGTTTGGGGAACGGAACAACATTATATGTTGATCCTAATATGATGCCCAACACTCATAGAACTCGTTTTATTCGTAGTAATGTTAATGGAAGACATGATTTAGCTACCAATATTTATAATTCATCTAGTACTTGGATCGAAATAGAAGCATATGATTTAAGTGGACATAATATAGCTCGCAATAGAACAGCAACAACCACTGGTCCTGTTACTAATTTAGTTTTTTTAACAGATGGTAATACTACCAATGTATATACTGCTGGCAATGGACACCAAGTAGTTACAATTGATTTAGGACATGAATATGCTATTCAAGAAGTGAATGTTATTCATAATATTGGCAATTTAGCTTTTCAGGGAACAATAACTACATTATTAAGTGCTAATAGTTTAAATAATAATATTATATATGATAATAGAGTAGAGGGAATATATAGAGAAATTACTAATGGAATAAGAATTAGAAGAAGAATTCCAGTAAGTGGGGAAGAAACAATAGTGCCACCAATGCCTTAATGATATAAATATATCTAAAAATAAATATTTTAATTAAATAATAATAAATTATAATGATAATACATATGAAAAACCTTGTACTGACTAAAAATTTATGTTACAATTTTATTGCTTTTAAATACACACGACACGGATTTAAACCCTAGTGCCTAATATATAGGTGGAGTTTAAAGTAGATGTGCTCGGAGGAAAAAAACAAAAGGAGGAATATAGTATGTTAGTAGTATCAATGAACTACTTATTAGAAGCGGGTGTCCATTTTGGACATCAGACACGTCGTTGGAATCCTAAAATGAAGGAGTATATTTTTACCGCAAGAGATGATATATACATTATTGATTTGCAAAAAACAGCCAGAAAAATTGAAGAAGCGTATAAGTTAGTTAACAAAATTGCAAGTGATGGTGGAAAAGTATTATTTATAGGTACTAAAAAACAAGCACAAGATGCAACGCGTGATGAAGCACTTAGATCAAATTCTTATTATGTTTGTGAAAGATGGTTAGGGGGAACTTTAACTAATTTTAGAACTATAAGAAAAAGAATTGGTCGTTTAGAAGAAATTGAAAAAATGGAAAAAGAGGGGACATTTGAACTTCTTCCAAAAAAAGAAGTAATTAAATTACGTAAGGAATACGATAAACTAAATAAATATCTGTGTGGTATTCGCGATATGAAGAAACTGCCTGATGCTTTATTTATTATAGACCCGCGTAAAGAAATTAATGCTATATTAGAGGCTAGAAAATTAAGTATTCCAGTTATTGGTATAGTGGACACAAATTGTGACCCAGATGATGTTGATTATGTTATACCAGCAAATGATGATGCTATAAGATCGGTTAAATTAATTTTAGGTATTATGGCTAATGCTATTGTTGAAGCTCAAGGTGGCTTGTTAATTGACTTTTTATCTGATGATGATAAAGCGAAATTAGCTGCTAATGAAAAAAGAAAAGAAAATATTGAAAAAATGGTGGCAGAAAAAGCAAAAGAAGAAGCAGCAAGTAAAGTAGATGAGATTGTAGAAAATATACCAATTGAAATTAAAAAAGAAGAGAAACAAGAAATAGATTATTCAATTATGAATCTTACTGAGTTAAAACAAATTGCTAAAGAACAAGGCATTAAAGGATATTCAAAAATGAAGAAAGATGAATTGATTGGCGCTTTAAAATAGTAGTCTGTTTATTTTAGAAAGGAGGGTAATGTGATAAATCCAAATGATGTAAAGAAATTAAGAGAAATAACTGGTGCTGGAATGTTAGACTGTAAAAAAGCGCTAGAAGAATCAAATGGTGATATTGATAGGGCGATTGATTGGTTAAGAGAAAAAGGTATTTCTAAAGCGGCTAAAAAGGCTGACAGAATAGCTACTGAAGGTTTATGTAATGTTGTTTACAATAATGCAAAAGCAATAATTTTAGAAATTAATTGCGAAACTGATTTTGTGGCTAGGAATAGTGTGTTTAATAATTTTTTACACAAATTATCTAATATATTATTAAATAGCAATGTAGACACAGTAGAAGAGGCCTTAAATATTGTAACTGAAGAAGGTAAACTATCAGATTTAATTATTAATATGACTGCTCTAATAGGTGAAAAAATCAGTTTAAGAAGATTTCAAACAATAGTGAAACAAGATGATGAAATTTTCGGTAGTTATTTACATATGGGCGGAAAGATTGCTGTTTTATCTTTATTAAAAGGCGATAATATTGAGGTTGCTAAAGATATAGCTATGCAAGGTGCTGCAATGAACCCTAAATATATAAGTAAAGAAGATGTGAATTTAGATGATTTAGAGCATGAGAAGGCTATTTTAAAAGAACAAGCTATTAATGAAGGAAAACCAATAAATATTATTGATAAGATGATTGAAGGTAGAATAAACAAATATTATCAAGAAGTATGTTTAGAAGAACAATCATTTGTTAAAAATAATGATATTACAATTAAGCAATATGTTTCATCAAATGACTGTCAAATTATTAAAGTAATTCGCTTTGAAGTAGGCGAGGGAATGGAAAAACGCAATGATAATTTTGCTAAGGAAGTAATGAATCAATTAAAGTAATAAAATGGAGGTTTAATATGAAAAAAATAATTTTTTTAATACTAATGTTGATAGTTGTTACTGGATGTGGATTTGGTAATAGGAATGGAAATAAAGTAACTGATGCAGAAAAATTCAAACAGGAATATTCGCAAGTATCAGATAATAATCCTTTTGTGTATGCTACACCAAGTGATGTAATAAATCTGATTGAAAATGGTACAGGAGTTCTTTTCATGGGAGCCAAACAAGACGCTTGGAGTCAAGCAGTGGCACCAATTTTGGATACTGCGGCTAAAGAAAATGGAATAACTAAAATATATTATTATGATTTTCGTGAAATTCAAACCCAAAATACTGCTGAGTATCAAAAAATGCTTCTTCTTCTAGATGCTTTCTTAAAAGAAGATGAAGAGGGCAAAAAAAATCTAACTTATCCTACGATTTATGGAATAAAAAATGGTGCGATAGTTGGACGTCATGATATCTTACATGATGGAACAGCAGAAACAATAGAATTAAATGAAGAACAATCTAATGCTATTAAAGAAGCATACAATACAATTATTAATAATACTAAAACTACTGAATAGGTAGTTTTTTTCATTAAACTGTTGATTATTTGCCAAATTATAGTAAAATAATAGTAAAAGATATTGGAGGAATGATTAAGTTATGGATTTAAATATTAATAATTACCGTGAAAGAATGAATAAAGTAATTGAGGCTTTAGAAAGAAATTTAACAACTGTAAGAGTAGGAAGAGCTAGTGCTACAATAGTAGATGGAATAGATATTTTGTATTATGGAATAAGTACACCATTAAAAACGCTTGCTATTATTTCAGTTCCTGAAGCAAGACAATTACTAATAAAACCGTATGATAAATCAATATTAGGAGCTATTGAGAAGGCGATATTTGAAGCAAATATAGGTCTTACACCAACTAATGATGGTGAAACAATCAGAATTAGTATTCCGCCATTAACAGAGGAAAGAAGAAAAGAGTTAGTAAAACAAGTAAAACTTATTGCGGAAGAAAGTAAAGTCTCTTTGAGAAATGTAAGGCATGATTTAAGCAGTCAAATTAAGAAAGCTGATATGCCTGAAGATGAGACAAAAAAACAAATGGATAAATTACAATTATTAGTGGATGAATATAATAAAAAAATTGATGAAAAGTATGCAGAAAAGGAAAAGGATTTATTAAAAATATAAGGATATATTGTTGTGAATTTGATAATAGGTAGAGTTTTTTAAAACGGAGGTATTGTATGAAAGGAAGAAAGATTGCTAATGCATTTACTTTAATAGAAATAGTATCAGTAATAGTTATAATAGGGATGTTTTTATTAATAACATTTCCAACTATTTCAAGAGCGGTATTAATGTCTCAACTTAAATACTATGAGAATCAAGAAATGAGTTTATTAACATCGGGTAGAAATTATTTTTCTAGTGATAGAACAAGATTGCCTAAAAATGTTGGTGAAAAGAGTACAATATCATTATCAACGTTAGTAGAAGAAGGATATATAGACCCAATTGTAGATACAGAAAATAGAGAATGTGATTTAAATGAAAGTTATGTGCAGGCAACTAATACTGATAAGGGAGAATATCAGTATTATGTTAGATTATTATGTACCGATTATGACACGGTAACAGCATTTGGAGAATGGAGTAACTGGTCAACAGAAATGCCAACAGGGGCTAATATAGAGGTAGAATCGACAACATTTTATAATTATCAAAATTTAACTAGTTATAATGGCAGTTGGAGTGATTGGACGGATGTGGTAGCAGAAAGTGGTAGTGAGATAGAACCGGTGTCAAGAATAATTGGCACAGAAAGAGAAAATAGAACGGTGCATAGATTTAGAGATTTAGTTGATACTCAATCAACTGTGCCAACTGTAATAAGCACTAACAATAATGTAACATATACTACAGGATCATGTAATGTAGAATATAGTGCTTATTTAGCAAGTAATCCTAGTGCCTATTGTGAAGGGACATTAGCTACTCATACAGGCGGTTTTGATTGCCAAGGAGGTAATGTGTGTGTAGGTGGCAATGTATGTGTAGCAGGATTTAATACATGTCAAACAAGTGCATGTGGAACAAATCCATGTTTAACAGGAAGCAATACATGTGTAGCAGGATTTAATACGTGCCAAACAAGTGCATGTGGAACAAATCCATGTTTAACAGGAAGCAACACATGTGTAGCAGGATTTAATACGTGCCAAACAAGTGCATGTGGAACAAATCCATGTTTAACAGGAAGCAATACATGTGTAGGTGGTAATAGATGTACAAATGTTTGTGTCGGAGGTAATGTCTGCCAAGGAGGCAATGTGTGTACAAATGTCTGTGTTGGAGGAAATGAATGTAG
>DBNY01000014.1:13560-18062 GCA_002299475.1 Caryophanales bacterium UBA660
GAAATGAATGTAGTGAAGTTTGTATTGGCGGTAGCGAATGCAGTGAATATTGTATAGGGGGAATGCTTTGTTTGGGAGAACCAGGCGTAGGTGCAGGTTGGATATGTGATTGGGATCCATGTGCTTCAACAGGCCAGACCTGCACATGGGATCCGTGCGCCTCAACAGGACAAAGTTGTGTATGGGATCCATGCGCATCGACAAGACAAAGTTGTGTATGGGATCCATGCGCATCAACAGGGCAAAGTTGTGTATGGGATCCGTGTTCTACAACAAGACAAAGTTGTGTATGGGATCCGTGTTCTACAACAACGCCAAGTTGTACGTGGAATTCTTGTGCAACCCAAGTATGGAATTCATGTGCCACAACAACGCCAAGTTGTACTTGGGATCCATGTTTAACAGGAAGCAACACATGTGTAGCAGGATTTAATACGTGTCAAAATAGTGCATGTGGAACAAATCCATGTTTAACAGGAAGCAATACGTGTGTAGCAGGATTTAATACGTGTCAAAATAGTGCATGTGGAACAAATCCATGTTTAACAGGAAGCAACACATGTGTAGCAGGATTTAATACGTGTCAAAATAGTGCATGTGGAACAAACCCGTGTTTAACACAAACGTGGAATTCCTGCGCTTCAACAGTATGGGATTCATGCGCAACCCAAGTATGGAACCCACATAAAACATTAAATGTTGGATGGAGTAGGTTATTGAATTATTTAACTACCCAAACATTGACTGCTTGGAGCAATTGGGATACAACTAATCCACCAACGGCGGCTAACAGAACAATTGAAAATAAAAATCAAACAAGAACTAGAAATTTAATAACTGATTGGTCTGGTAATGTTTTAGCCCAACATGCTACAGAAGCACAGTTAACTACTATTTTAAATAGATCTATGCAAGAAATACAAGCAGATCCAAATATAAGACTAGTGCCTATTGTAATGTATAGATTTAGAGTATCTAGAGTTTAATTTATATAATAAAATAAAAACCCTAATTTTTTATTAAATTGGGGTTTGTTTTATTATAAATTTTCTATAGGGTGGGCGTCTTCTTATTTTTGAATATACAATAATTCAATTTATCTTTGAAGGATAGATAATGATTTTAGAATTAATATTTTGATAGTTGGTTTTCTCTCGTTCTCGATTTTAATTTTGGCAAATTCCTTAAAATGTTTTAATGATAGCATAAAGTATTTTTTAAATCATCTAAAAAGCCAATTTTCTTGATAGTTTAATTTTCACATAATCCTACATTCTTATATTATCATTTACACCTTTAAAAAGGTCTTCTTTATGACTAATAGATAGTTTTAAATACATTTAGTCAGTTGCCATCTAATACATTTATACGCAATTCATAACAATTTGCCAAAAAAGCAATAAAAACGATCTTGTAAAATGGTTTTGAGATTACATAGAAAAAGGCCCCCCCATGTTAAAATATAATTGAAAAAATCAACATTTTTTACAATAGGTCTTCCCATGGAAATTATATCAAACAATTACAATCTTTTGTTAAAAAAATATTTAAATCATTAAGTGATGATTTAGTTAATAAATTTACGGTTAGTAGTAATGATGCTAGTATACTTAATTATATAACCCTTATTAAGAATTTAGATAATTCTTTATGCAATTTAGGTAAAGAACGGTTTAAAACAACCTTTCAAGCCTTGGATAAGGGTTATATTTAACTTCCAAAGAAAGAAAAAGGTTTTATCATATTAAAACTTACCATTCTCGTTTCTTTATGACAATTTTTGGCGAGGTTACCTTTACTAAAACTTTTCTATACACATAAAGTTAACAACACAGTATTCTGTTATCTAAATAGATTCCTTGGTCTTAATAAACATGATTATTAAGACCCTATCTGAAAAGCTATGATTGTTGTCTATGCTTCTAATAACTCTTTTTTTAAGACAGCTTTATTCGTTTCAGATTTAATTGGTAACAGATTAAATTAAATAAAACTAATCTGATCATTTTAAGAAAAACGGCTAGAAATATTTTTCAATTAATTAATCAACTAACTGCATCATTAAAGCCACTGGTGCTTCGCGGATTAAAAATCTCAAGTTTGAATTACATTTTGACGATAATATCAAGATAATCCAATCACTTGATAAATACTTTTTTAAGCAAGCTTTGCAACACATTGCATTAAATGATGCTTTATCTGAAATATTATTATTCTACGATTTATTATTTTAGAGAATAGGTTTTTTTCATTAAAACTGTTGATTATTTGCTAAAATATAGTAAAATAATATTATAAGATATTGAAAGAATGATTAGCTTATAGATTTAAATATTAATAATTAATGAGAAAGAAGAGTAGAGTTGGTAAAACAAGTAAAACTTATTGCGGAAGAAAGTAAAGTCTCTTTGAGAAATGTAAGGCATGATTTAGTCAGGCAAATTAAGAAAGCTGATATGACTGAAGATGAGACGAAAAGACAAATGGATAAATTACAATTATTAGTGGATGAATATAATAAAAAAATTGATGAGAAGTATGCAGAAAAAGAAAAGGATTTATTAAAAATATAAGGATATATTGTTGTGAATTTGATAATAGGTAGAGGGTTGCAAAACGGAGGTATTGTATGAAAAAAAGAAAGATTACGAATGCATTTACTTTAATAGAAATAGTATCAGTAATAGTTATAATAGGCATGTTTTTATTATTAACATTTCCAACTATTTCAAGAGCGGTGTTAATGTCTCAACTTAAATACTATGAGAGTCAAGAAATGAGTTTATTAACATCTGGTAGAAATTATTTTTCTAGTGATAGAACAAGATTGCCTAAAAATGTTGGTGAGAAAAGTATAATATCATTATCAACGTTAGTAGAAGAAGGATATATAGACCCAATTGTAGATACAGAAAATAGAGAATGTAATTTAAATGAAAGTTATGTGCAGGCAACTAATATTGATAAGGGAGAATATCAGTATTATGTTAGATTATTATGTGCCGATTATGACACGGTAACAGCATTTGGAGAATGGAGTAATTGGTCAACAGAAGTGCCAATTGGAGATAATATAGAGGTAGAATCGGCAACATTTTATAATTATCAAAATTTAACTAGTTATAATGGCAGTTGGAGTGATTGGACGGATGTGGTAGCAGAAAGTCGTAGTGAGATAGAACCAGTGTCAAGAATAATTGGCACAGAAAGAGAAGACAGAACAGTATATAGCTTTGTTGATCAACAATGGAGATGGTTTGTTACTGGAACAGAAAATCAATGTGCATCAAGTACGCCAACAGGAACAGGGTGGACACAAGGCGCAGGTTGTAGTACAGCGATAGAAAACCAATGTGCAACAAGTACGCCAACAGGAACAGGTTGGAGTGCACCAGGAGCAGCATGTAATTGGACTAATGAAAACCAATGTGCAACAAGTACGCCAACAGGAACAGGTTGGAGTGCGCCAGGAGCAGCGTGTGCTTGGACCCCGTCGACAGAAAACCAATGTGCAACGAGTACGCCATCAGGCTCAGGATGGGGAGCAGCAGGAGCAGCGTGTGCTTGGACCCCATCGACAGAAAATCAATGTGCAACAAGCACACCATCAGGCTCAGGATGGGGAGCAGCGGGAAGTGCATGTGCGTGGACAACAGGAACAGAAAACCAATGTGCGACAAGCACACCATCAGGCTCAGGATGGGGAGCAGCGGGAAGTGCATGTGCGTGGACCCCATCGACAGAAAACCAATGTGCAACAAGCACGCCATCAGGCTCAGGATGGGGAGCAGCGGGAAGTGCATGTGCATGGACCCCATCGACAGAAAACCAATGTGCGACAAGCACACCATCAGGCTCGGGCTGGGGTGGAGCGGGAAGTGCATGTGCATGGACAACAGGAACAGAAAACCAATGTGCAACAAGCACACCATCAGGTTCAGGATGGGGAGCAGCAGGAAGTGCATGTGCATGGACCCCATCGACAGAAAACCAATGTGCGACAAGCACACCATCAGGCTCGGGCTGGGGAGCAGCAGGAGCAGCATGTGCATGGACCCCATCGACAGAAAACCAATGTGCAACGAGCACACCATCAGGTTCAGGATGGGGAGCAGCAGGAAGTGCATGTGCATGGACAACAGGAACAGAAACGTCGGCATGTAGTTCAAGCACGCCACCAGGAGGCGGCTGGAGTTTTTCATCATGGTGTGGTTCTTCATATGAAAGAATATCAAATTTTCATTATGGCAGGTGTGATTTTGGTAGTGGATTGTGGACTTGGGATTCATGTTCTGGCAATTGCGGCGCACCGTGCCCCGCGGGATTTACGGTAACCGGTTCGGGGTGGGTTAGTGGATTTTGCGGTGGTGGATGGTCATGTGCAAGTGGGGCAATATATGCAGGTTGCACTGAGACATGGAGAGGACAGTGGTGCGATCCTACTACTGCTAGATATACGAGATCTGTATCTGTAGCGAATAGTTGGTGGTATTCAAGAACAG
>DBNY01000006.1 GCA_002299475.1 Caryophanales bacterium UBA660
ATTCTAATAATCTAATAATAATTTATTGAAAATAAAAAATATAAATATCTTTGTAGATGATATAATAATATAATAAATTACTTAATGGGAGGAATAAATATGTCTGAAGAAAAAATTTCTAATTCAAAAAAATTTATGCAATTATGTGCTAATTTATTAAAACAACATCAGTTAGGTGTATCAAAAGCATGTCAAAGTGTAATAGATATTAAAAATGATAAAACGCTAAATCTTAATCCAAATGAATTAAGAGAAGCTGAAACAAGGGAACGTGAACTTACAAAATTATTAAAAATATTAGAATTTTCAGAACCCACATTTTTATCAGTTTCAACTATGACATTAAATCAATTAAATAGTTTACTTGTTAAATATAAAATCCCAACGTTTGATTTTGCTGTAATAATGTATAATGTAATATTATCTTCAATTAAAAAAACAATAACAGATGAAGAATGGGAAAAATATTTTGTTAATTATACAGAAATATCTCCTAGTTGTATGTATTCAATTAATTTTTTTAATACAAAATTATGTGATATTAAAATTAATATTGGTGAAGACACTAACAAATTATTGTTCGCCGATAAATCTGAAGAATTATCTATGGTTGATGAATTTGAAAAATTAACAGGGAAAGACATTGGCAAAAAAATAGAGCTTTTTAAAATAATTTATGCGTATATGACTCCCACTTTAGATAATACCTATTATAATCGTTTTTATAAAACCGCCTCATCTTTTATTGAATATGTTGAATTTAGATATAATGAAGGACACCTAACAATAAGAGAAGATATTGAAAAATCTAAAGAAAATATGCAAATGCAATTGCTTTTACTACCTAAGAATACTAATGAAATTCATTAGTGTTTTTTAATGTAAATTAAGATGAGAAATAGGTAGACAAACGTTATATGTTAGGTTATAATAACCGATTAGATTAAACTTAAGGAGGTTATACTGTGAAAACAAGTTTGCCTGTTATGCTGCTTAAGGGATTGGTTTTATTGCCGCACTCAGAAATAAAATTAGAAATAAATAAAGATATTGATATCAAAGCAGTAGAGATAGCTGAAAAATTTCATGATAACCATGTATTAATTTTATCTCAATTAGATCCACTAGAAGAAAAGCCAAACATTAATGAATTATCTAAAATAGGTGTTATTGGATTAATTAAGATGAGAATGAATATGCCTAATGGTAAAGTAAGAATTATTATTAAAGGTATTAATAGAGCCCATATATATAATTATAATAATACAGATGGAATATTAGAAGTACTTATTGGACCTGTTACTAAAATAGAACTTGATTCTAAAGAAGAACTTGCTCACATTAGAAAATTATTGACTACATTAGAAAAACATGTAGAAATAATGCCATATATGAGTAACGCTGTATTATCACAAATTAATGGTATTACTTCTGCTAGTAAATTAAGCGATATTGTTGCCTTTAATCTTTTGATGCCTTTTTTAAGAAGAATAGATTATTTAAATACTCTTAATCCGATAGCAAGAATTAAAATGATACTGCAGGATATTAAACAAGAAGAAGAAATATTTAAATTAGAAAGTAAAATAGAAGCAACATTAAAACAGCAACTAGATGGTGCACAAAAAGAATTTGTTTTAAGAGAAAAAATACGAATAATTAAAGAAGAATTAGGGGATGTTGCTAGTAAAGATACGGATATTGATGAATTACGCAATAAAATTGTTCATTTGAAGATGCCAAATAAAATTAAAAAAAGATTAAATGATGAATTAAAAAGATATGAATTAATGACACCTAATTCGCCTGAAACTGCTATTATTAGAAATTATATTGATTGGTTAATTAATATTCCGTGGAATGCATATACCAAAGATATAGATGATTTAGAAAGTAGCAGGGCAATATTAGATGCTACTCATTATGGTCTTAATCAAGTAAAAACTAGAATTATTGAGTTTTTAGCAGTTAAAATGATGACTAAAAATTTAAGGTCTCCTATTTTATGCTTTGTAGGTCCACCAGGCACAGGAAAAACGTCTTTAGCTAATAGTATAGCCAAAAGTTTAAATAGACATTTTATAAAAATATCTGTTGGTGGTATTAATGATGAAGCAGAAATAATGGGGCATAGAAGAACATATATCGGTGCTAATCCTGGTAAAATTATTCAATCAATGAAAAAAGCCGGCGTTTGTAATCCTGTTTTCTTAATTGATGAAATTGATAAGATGACTAGTAATATTAAAGGAGACCCAGCTAGTGCATTACTTGAGGTATTAGATCCAGAACAAAACAAATACTTTGTAGATAATTTTATTGAAGAAGAATATGATTTATCAAAAATAATGTTTATAGCAACTGCTAATTATTTATATGATATACCTGAACCATTAAGAGACAGACTAGAAATTGTAGAACTTTCTGGATATACTGAATATGAAAAATTAGACATTGCTAAGAAGCATTTAATTATTAAGCAATCAAAAGAACACGGTTTAAAGAAAGAACAAATAATAATAGAAGATAAAGCTATATTATCAATAATTAGAAATTATACAAAAGAAGCAGGAGTGCGTGAATTAGAACGTTTAATTGCCAAAATTTTACGAAAAATAGTAACTGAAATTATTACAACTGATAATAATAATAGATGTAAAAAAGTTAAAATAACTTTAGATATGGTAGAAAAATATTTAGGCAAAAAGAAATACTTTTATAATAAAAGTGATAATAAAAACCAAATTGGTGTTGTTAATGGACTTGCTTATACTCCATTTGGAGGCGATGTATTACCAATTGAAGTTACTTTCTATAAAGGTAAGGGTGATTTAGTTCTAACAGGTTCTTTAGGTGATACAATGAAAGAAAGCGCGCGTATTGCACTAAGTTACATTAAATCACACGCTATTGAGTTTAATATTGAGTATGATTTAATTGAAAATAATGATATTCATATTCACGTTCCAGAAGGAGCCATACCAAAAGATGGACCTAGTGCTGGAATTACTTTAACAACAGCATTAATAAGTGCATTTACTAAGAAACCGATTGATTATACAATAGGAATGACCGGAGAAATGACACTAAGAGGAAATATTCTAGCAATTGGTGGTTTAAAAGAAAAAACAATTGGAGCACACCGAGGTGGGATAAAAACCATTATAATACCAAAGGATAATGAAAGAGATTTAGATGATATACCAAAAGAAATAAAGAAAGATTTAAAATTTATAATGGTTAAACAATATAATGATGTATTAGAAATTGTTATTAAGGCATAGATATAAGACTATGCTTTTTTATTATACTTATATTCATAAATAATAATGATATTTCATATATTTTATTGAATTATGAAAGGAGAATATTATGAAACAAATTATACCTTTTAAGAAAGAAATTATTTTTAATACAATAATTGATGAAATAACTAGTATTTCGTTAGAACATAATTTAGATGTAACAGATGTTGATAACATTAGTGGTGAATTTATCATTAGTGGTCAATATAAAATTAACTCAACAAGCAATGACTTAGAAGATTTTTATTATAGCATTCCTTTTGATATTGATATAGATAGGGATTACAATATGTCTAATGTAAAAATTGATATAGATGATTTCTATTATGAAATTATTAAAAATAACACACTAAAAGTTAATATTGATGTCAGTATCGATGGCCTAGAAAAGAAAAAGATAATTGAAAATATTGACCATCTATTTAAAACTCCAACTATTTTAGAAGAAAAGGAAAGGGGAAAAAGTGATATTATGACTTTAGAAAAACAAAACAAAGAAAATGATATTTTCATTAAAGAAGAAAGAGATTGTATCGAACATCAAGCTCCAAACAATAAAATTTTAACAAGTGATGAAATAAAGGAAAAAGTTAAATCATTATTTGATACTTTTGACGATAGTTCAGAAACATTTGCAACCTACCATGTTTATATAGTGAGAGAAAAAGAGACATTAGAATCAATTTTACTAAAATATAATAAAACTAAAGATGAATTAGCAGAATATAATAATTTAGATGAAATTAAAATTGGCACTAGATTGATAATTCCAGCTACTAGATATGAATAGTATAAAGGAAATAAAGGAAAAATACGCTCTTAATCCACAGCGTTATACTATTAAAAATGGTATAACAATAATAGATACAAATAATGGAAGATTAGTTTTTAAAAAAAATAAGGGTAATAGTATTAAAGAATTATACAAGTATTTAAAAACAAGAAATTTTGAGCATTATATACCATTAATTGAAACTGACGACCGCTTTAATATATATAATTATATTGAAGAAGTAGATGTGCCTTTAGAGCAGAAAGCACTAGATTTGATGTTTATACTTAGTTTATTACATAATAAAACAACCTACTATAAAGAAGTAGATATAGATGATTATAAAAAAATATATGAGGAAATAAATAATAATATTGACTATTATTATAAATATTTTAGTGCTTTAATTGAACAAATTGAAACTAAAGTATATATGAGTCCTGCCGAATATTTACTTGCCAGAAATATAAGTAAAATATATTTATCATTATCATTTTGCAAAACAGAAACAAGTAATTGGTATCAATTAATTAAGGGAAAAAGAAAACAAAGAGTAGTGATGCTTCATAATAATTTAGAATTAGATCATTTGTTAGTAAGTGATGGGATATATTTAACTAGTTGGGAAAACTATAAAGTTGATATGCCCATATATGACATTTATAATTTATATAAAAAACATTATTTTGATTTGGATTTTTTTGAGTTGCTAAAAATATATGAAAATAAATATCCATTATTGTTAGAAGAAAGAAAATTATTATTTGTATTAATAACAATGCCAGATAAAATTGAATTTACAGAAAATCACTATTTAGATTGTAAACTAATAAATAAATATTTAGATTATATATATAAAACGGAAGAATTAATATTAAATTATTATACGACTAATAAAGTAGAAGAGAATACAAAGTTCAATAAATAGTAAAATACCATTAGCAGGGTGATGAATAAATATATTTACGAATGCTTGATATAATACAATAATAGTAAATATTAATATCATAGCTATATTAAATAAACTGCTTCTTCTTTTAAAACGACATCCATCACAACAGCAAAAGAAACCATGTTTTGTATAATTCATAATAAACGCCCCCATTATAAAGTATTCTATAGTTCTAAAAATGCAAATAATAAATGTTTAAAAATATTATAAAAATGATATACTATCATTGAGGATGATATGAAATTAAAGAAAAATATATTTAAAATTAACAATATGGTTATTATTGCTATTCTATTTATATGTCTATTTATTTTCTTTTTCTTTTACCCAAATAACAAAGAAAATATATATATGATAGATTTAACTAATTATAATATTGAACAAATACAAAAGTTTGCCGAAATAAATGAATTGCAGTTGATAATAAGATATGAATATACTAATACTATTAGCAAAGATAAAGTAATAAGTCAAAATATTAAAGAAGACGCCTTTTTTAGAAAAAACGATAAATTAATTGTAACCATATTACGTAGTAAAATTTCTATACCTTTATATAAGGAGTATAAAGTTGATGAGCTTGGTGTAATACCTATTATGATGTATCACGGTATTCATCATTTAAATAATAGTGATACTATTTATACTGGTGGTAATGTTGATAAAAACGGGTATAACAGAACAACTGAGGCCTTTATTAATGATTTAGAAATGTATTATCAAAGAGGATATCGTATGATTAAGTTAAATGATTATATAGAGGGAAATATTGATGTAGAATTAGGAAAAAGCCCAATTATATTAACTTTTGATGATGGTGCTAAGAATAATATGAAAATCCTTGGAAGAGATGAAAAGGGCGAATTAATAATCGACCCTAATTCAGCAGTAGGTATTTTAGAACAATTTAAAATAAAATATCCAGATTACAATGTAACAGCAACTTTTTTCTTAAATAAAACCTTATTTAATCAAAATGAATATGATCATGAAATACTAAAATGGTTAGTTAATAATGGATATGATATAGGTAATCATACTAGTAATCACTATCGAATTAGTGATTTATCAATTAATGAAACTATTAAGGAAATTGCAACAATGTATCAACTACTTGAACAAATTATTCCAAATAAATATGTAAAAATAGTAGCATTACCATATGGAATCCCTAATAAAACACATAATAATTTCTCAGCCATATTGACTGGAACATATAATAATTTCAATTATAATACCATATCAACGTTAAGAGTAGGCTGGGAAGCAGAATTATCCCCATTTGATATTAATTATGATAAAACATACCTAAAAAGAATTAGAGCATGGGATAATAATGGTTTAGACGATATTGAAATGCATTTTAATAAATTGGAAACTACCAGATATATATCTTCTGGACTTGACAATTATATTGTAATACCTAAAATTAAAGAAAATAGAATAAATACTAATATTAATAAACAAATAATAACATATGAATAAATTCTTGAAAAAAATAAACAAATAATATATAATTAAGAAAATTAAAAAACATTGAACAAGAGAGATAATTAAATTATTTTTAGAGAGTTAGTGACTGGTGAAAACTAATATTAAAATAATTATTTGTAGCTTGGGAGTTTTATATCTGAAATTTAGTAAGATATAACGTTAAAATGCGTTAATAATAAAGAGTGTGTAATATTAGTTATTATTTATTACAAACTAAGGTGGTACCACGTATAATATAATAAAGCGTCCTTAATTATTTAAGGGCGTTTTATTATTAGAAAGGTGATAATGTATGTTTGAAGAATTTTTAAAATATGTAAATAATTTTGATATATCTGATAAAAACATTAAATATAAATATGAACATTCTAAACGTGTTTATGCATTAAGTATTGATATTGCCAAAAGTATTAATCTACCTAAATATTTAATAGAAATTGCAGGTTTAATTGGATTATTACATGATATTGGCAGATTTACTCAATGGGAAAAATATAAAACGTTTAAAGACAATAAGTCTATTGACCATGGATTACTAGGTGTTGATATTTTATTTAAGGAGGGGAATATAAGGCGATTTATATCTAATGAAAAATATGATGAAATTATTAAGGCGTCTATTTTATATCATAATGATTTTAAATTATTAGAAGATTTGGATGAAAATACTCTTCTCTTTTGTAAAATAGTACGAGATGCTGATAAAATTGATATATTAGAAAATGAAACAAAACTTAATGACAAAAAATTTAAAGGTGAAAGAAAGATTAGTGAAAAAGTATTAAGTGATTTTTTAAATAATAAGTGTATTAATTTTGAAGATATATTATATGGTTATGATTCTGAAATATTAAGACTTTCTTTATTATTCGATATTAATTATAAATATGCATTTATAAAAATTAAAGAAAATGGATATGTTGAAAAATTACTTGAAAGAATAAAGGATGTTCCTAATATTGAAATAGTTAGAAATAAAATAATAAATTATTTAGACGAACAAATAAATAAACCAAAGGAGTGGTATTATGTTAGAAAAACAATATAATCATAAATTAGTTGAGGAAAATAAATATAAGTATTGGCTAGAAAACAATCTTTTTAAATCAGGAAACTTATCAAAAGAACCATTTTGTATAGTAATTCCACCACCAAATATTACAGGCAAATTACATTTAGGTCATGCGTGGAATACTAGCATTCAAGATGTAATATGTCGCTATAAAAGATTAAAAGGATATGACGTATTATGGCTTCCTGGAATGGATCATGCTGGAATTGCAACTCAAGCTAAAATAGATGAGCGACTAAAAGAAATGGGGATATTTGCTAAAAATTTGTCAAGAGAAGAATGGTATAAATATGCATTAGAATGGCAAGAAGAATATGCTAATACTATAAAAATGCAGTGGGCTAAATTAGGACTTAGTTTAGATTATTCAAAAGAAAGGTATACACTAGATGAAGGATTAAGTAAAGCAGTAACAAAGGCCTTTATTGAATTATATAATAAAGGACATATTTATAGAGGAGAACGTATTATTAATTTTGATCCTATTGCCATGACTGCTTTATCAAATATTGAAGTTATTTATAAAGAAGTAGAAGGGGCACTCTATTATATAAAATATATGATAGAAAATAGTAATGATTATTTAACTATTGTAACTACAAGGCCAGAAACTATATTTGGCGATACTGCTGTTATTGTAAATCCTAATGATAAAAGATATGTAAATTATATTGGTAAACACGTTATCGTGCCTATTGTCAATAGAATAATCCCAGTTATAGCAGATGACCATGCTGACATGAATTATGGATCAGGAATAGTTAAAATAACCCCTGCTCATGATCCAAATGATTTTGAAGTTGGTAATAGACATAATTTAGAACGAATTGTTTGTATGAACAAAAATGCTACTATGAATCATAATGCCTTAAAATATCAAGGTTTAGATAGATATGAGTGCCGCAAATTATTTATAGAAGATTTAAAAAAAGAAAATTTAATTATTAAAGTGGAAAAGATAAAACATAGTGTTGGTCATAGTGAAAGAACAGATGTAATGGTTGAACCTTATTTATCATTACAATGGTTTGTTAAAATGAATGATTTGTCTGAAAAAAGTTTATTAAATCAAAAAGATAAAAATAATAAAATTAATTTTATTCCAAAGCGCTTTGAAAAAATATTTATTAACTGGATGGAGGGTATACAAGACTGGTGTATTTCAAGACAAATACACTGGGGACATAGAATTCCTGCTTGGTATAGGGACAATGAAATATATGTTGGATATGAAAAACCGACAGGAGATAATTGGACACAAGATAGTGACGTGCTAGATACATGGTTTTCTAGTGCTCTATGGCCTTTTTCTACTTTAGGTTGGCCAGATAACATAGGGCGTTATTTTCCTACCAATGTATTGGTAACGGCATATGATATTATCTTTTTTTGGGTTAGCAGAATGATATTTCAATCATTAGAATTTACTAAACAAAAACCGTTTAATGATGTATTAATTCATGGACTTATTAGAGATGAAAAAGGCAATAAAATGAGTAAATCATTAGGAAATGGAATTGATCCATTGGATGTAATTGATAATTATGGCGCAGATGCCTTAAGATATTTTTTAACTACTTCAACAGCAATCGGTCAAGATTTGCGTTATAATGAAGAAAAAATAAAAGCATCGTGGAATTTTATAAATAAATTATGGAATGCATCTCGTTTTGTTCTTTTAAATACAGAAGGCTTCGCTAAAGAAAATTATGATTATGCTAATCTTTCCCTACATGATAAATGGATATTGACTAAACTAAATATTACAATCAAAAAAGTAACTAAATCAATGGAAAAATATGAATTTAATTTAGTGGCTAATATTTTATATAATTTTATTTGGAATGATTTTTGTGATTGGTATATTGAATTATCTAAAATTACAATTAGTAATAATACTACAAAAACAATTTTACTACATGTATTAACTAATATTTTACAAATGTTGCACCCCTTTATGCCACATGTTACTGAAACAATATATCATCAATTATCAAATGATAATACTTCAATAATGATTACTAATTATCCAAAAGTGAAAGAAGAATGGCAGTATAATGAAAGTTTAAATGATATGAATCTAATAATTACCATAATTCAAAAAATTAGAACTATTAAACTAGAAAATAACTTAAAAGACTATTCTCTAGTAGGGGATTTAGATAATAGTTTCATTGCAGATCATAAACAAATAATAACTAAGTTATTAAAGTTAGATAATATTATTGATACTAAGTCATTTGATATTGAAGGAAAAACAACGTTAAAGGTTACGTTGCCAAATATAGAATTAGTTGTGGTGTTTTCTAAAACTATTAATGTTGAAGAAGAAAGAAAAAAACTTGAACAAGAAAAAAACAGTTTAACAATATCGATTAATCGTCGTAATAATTTACTATCAAATGTAAAGTTTATTTCTAATGCGCCAGCGCATATTGTTAATGAAGAACAAGTAAAAATAAATGAAGAAATAGCAAAATTAGATATTCTTAATAAAGAACTAAGCAAAGTTTAATTTTTACATTCAAAATGATTCAAACCTTTTATAATAAGTGCTGAATCATTTTTTGTTTGTTATGTAATTTAAACGATGGCTATAAACAACTAAAAAATTGATATGCTAATTAATAATTATGCAAGTAATTTGTCAGTGTAAAATTATTGACGTGAGGGAATAAAAAATGCTATTATTAAACTAGGAGTGATTGTATATGAATAATAGTAAAAAAGGTATTAAATTAACAACAATAGGATTCACATTAGTAGAATTATTAGCAGTAATAGTAATATTAGGAGTAATATTAGCAATAGCAGTACCCAATGTATTAACCCTAATAAATCAATCAAGAGTTCAAGCTTTTGAGAGGCAAAGAGAATTAATAGTAGATGCAGCAAGAAAATATGTAGCACAAAATGCTGGGATTATAGTATGGACAGGTAGTACAACGGAGGTTTCTCTTCGCACATTACAAGATGTTAATTTACTTCCAAATCCACTATCTGATCCAAGAGGAGGAGTATTTAACAATCATGCCACTACTGGAACTAGAGTAACAGTAACAAGAACGGGAGATATATTTGCTTATTCTATAACGGTAGTAAGTGGAAATGATAGTACACCGCCAGTAATAACTTTAACTGGGGCATCTACACTAACAATTCCCCAAAATAGTACATATACAGATGCAGGAGCGACAGCAAGTGATGATGTTGATGG
>DBNY01000002.1 GCA_002299475.1 Caryophanales bacterium UBA660
AGATATAGATGGTATTTTATATTCAGATATTGCAATAATTAATATTTATAAAAGATTAAAAATGGATAAACAATTAATTTCTAATCAATATCACCAAGTTACAAATTATCATACATGTAATTTTTGGTATAGCAAAGGCATTAAGAAAGCTATAGTCTCAGGCGAAATTACACTTGATTCTATAATTGAGATGAAAAAAAATACCAGTATGAAATTAATAGTGCCAGTATTTGGTTTTTTAATTATGTTTATAACAAAAAGAAAATTAGTAAGTAATTATTTTAATCATATTAACCAAAATAAAGAGAAAAATATCTATTATTTATATGAAAAAGCACAAAACAATACTTATCCTATTATTGAAGATGATAATGGAACATCTATATTATCTAATAATATATTAAATGGTATTGAAGAAATGCCAATTTTATTTGCTAATAATATAGATTATATTTTGATAGATGGTACTAATTTTGATGATGATACATTAAATTATATATTAGAAATATATTATGATGTAAGAAAAACAATAGTTAGTAATTCTATTAATGAGTTAGAATTGCATGAATTATATGCCAAAATAAATAAAAGGCTTTCTTTTCCAACATATAAGGGTTTTTATTATAAAGAAACGATATATAAGGTGAGAAATAATGAATAAGATTAAAGAAAATAAAATAAAATTAAAACAACCAGAGTTGTTAGCGCCAGCTGGTAATTTAGAAAAATTAAAAATAGCTATCATTTATGGTGCTGATGCCGTATATATAGGTGGTCAAGAATTTAGTTTAAGAGCTAATGCAGATAATTTTTCGATTGAAGAAATGCGCGAAGCATGTATTTTTGCTCATGAAAGGGGCGCTAAAGTATATGTAACAGTAAATATCATTTTTCACAACAAAGATATTAATGGTTTAAAAGATTACTTAAAACAATTAGAATTAGTAGGAATTGATGCGATTATTATATCGGATCCAATAGTTATAGAATTAGCAAATGAAGTAATACCAAATATGGAAGTTCATTTAAGTACACAAACCTCTACTGCTAATTATGAAGCGGTAAATTACTGGAAAAGTTTAGGAATAAATAGAATTGTATTAGCAAGGGAGACTTCAAAAGAGGAAATAAAACAAATTATTGATAAAACTAATATAGAGGCCGAAGTATTTATTCATGGGGCGATGTGCATTGGATATAGTGGAAGATGTGTATTATCCAATTACTTAACTTCAAGAGATTCTAATAGAGGTGGGTGTAGTCAAATATGCAGGTGGGAGTTTGATATTAATAATGATTATTTTTTAAAAGAAAATAATGAAATTAAATTTTCAATGGCATCAAAAGATCTGACGCTAATAAAATATATTCCCGAATTAATTGATATGGGGGTTGTTTCATTTAAAATAGAAGGTAGAATGAAATCAATTTATTATATTGCAACAGTAGTAAGTGTATATAGAAAAATAATTGATAATTATATACACAATCGTAATAGTTTTGAATATAATGATAAATACAATCAAGAATTAGATAGATGTGCTAACAGAGAATCATCTACACAATTCTATAATAAAGAACCAGACCATAATGATCAATATTTTATTGGAAGAGAAGAAGTATCAAATCAAGACTTTTTAGGTGTAGTGCTTGATTATGATGAAGAAACAAAATTAGCAACCATAGAGCAACGTAATTATTTTAAAATTGGAGATAGAGTGCAAATATTTGGTGGTGAAATAGATCCAATTACTTTCAGTATAGATGCTATTATAGATGAAAATAACAATGAAATTGATGTGGCAAGACACCCCCAACAAATAGTTAAAATTCCTATTAATAAGAAAGTATATAAAAACAATTTGATGCGTATAGATAACAATTGACAATAATTTCTATTTATGTTATTATCGTAAAGTCATAAAAAAATTAAGAGAAAAAGAGGTGGTTTTATATGACAAATAATCAAGTAATGTACTTAACTGAAGAAGGTTTAAATAATTTAAGAATAGAATTGGATGAATTATTAAATATTAAGCGTCCAGAGAATATAAATGCCATTAAAGAAGCTCGTGCATTAGGTGATTTATCAGAAAATGCTGATTATCACGCTGCAAGAGATGAACAAGCAGTTATCGAAGATAAAATTCGTAAATTAGAAACTATTATTGAAAATGCCGTTATTATTACTCCTGAAAAAAGTAATGAAGTAAAAATAGGTAATTCTGTTAAAATTAAGTATGTTGATGAGGAAGAGTTAGAAGAATATAAAATTGTTGGCAGTCGTGAAACTGACCCAATGAATAACAAAATTTCTAATGAATCTCCAATTGCAAAAGCAATACTCGGCTATAAAACAGGTGATATTGTTACTGTGGAAAGCCCAAATGGAAAATATAACATTCAAATTATTGAAATAGCTTAAGAATCTACTCAATTCAATGAGTAGTTTTTTTAAAAATATCATTCTAATAATTGTATAAGTTATAATAATGGAGGTTATATGAAAAATATATTAAATGATAATACACAGTTAGTAAAACAAATAGAAGAAGAATTTAAAAAAGATTGTTTAGATTCCTTTATATTAATGCCGTTAATGATTAAATTAAATAATCTTAAAACTAAATATTTAGATAATTATGATGAAAAAATTGAAAAACAATTATGTATGCTGATTAAAAACAAAAAAATTTTAATTAATTATTTATATAATATAGATGACTTACATTTTCACACTCCATTATCATATGCTATACATTGTGGTTTTATAAATATAATTATGGCTTTACTTAAAAGAAAAGATTTAAATATTAACATGCCAAGCCATAGCTATACAAAAGATTTTATAAATCAAGAAAATAGAAATAGTCATCCATTATTATTTGCAACACCACAATTGATAGAAACAGGTATAGTAATTAAAATATTAGAACATAAATATTTAAGATTATCAACTAACAATGATGTTTATAATCACATCACGGGAATTGTAATTGATAATATTAATAATTGTGAATATTATCATAGAAAAACTAGAATTAAAACGTTAAAATGTCTGCTAAAATATGCCATATATAGAAATGATATAGAAGATTTATCCAATCTTATATGGGATTTTGAAAATATAGACAATAAAGAAGAAATAATAAATAGTGGTGCTAAATTGGTTAAAAAATTAAAAAAATAATTTTTTTCAATAATGTCAATGGCATCATTTTATCGAAACAATTTCTCTATTACATTATCATTAAATGATTACAACTCTCTTTTATTTGGTTGTATCTTTAATATAGTTAGTATATAATAAGTTTAGTTAATTTAAGGAGGAGAAAAAAATGAATATTGATAAAAATAAACATGAAGTCATAATTAAAATTGATAAAGAAGAATGGGGTAAAGCTTTAGATAAGTCGTTTAAAAAGAAAGTTAAGGATTTAAAAATAGATGGTTTTAGAAAAGGTAAAGTATCAAAAGAAATGTATGAAAAAAAATTCGGTATTGAATCTTTGTATATGGATGCTGTTGACTATATTTTGCCAAGTGCCTATGCTAAAGCATTAGAAACTACTAAATTAATACCAGTAGTTCAACCAGAAGTTGATGTTAAATCTATTAATGAAGATGGAGTAGAAATAGTGTTTATGGTTATAACAAAACCAGAAGTGAAATTGGGCCAGTATAAAGGGTTAAAAATTGAAAAAAAATCTGTCGAAGTAACTGAAAAGGAAATTGAAACAGAAATAGACAGATTAAGATTTCAAATGGCAGAAGTAGTAATCAAAGATGAAAAAGTAGAAAATGGAGATATTGCTGTAATCAATTTTGAGGGGTTTAAGAATGATGTTCCATTTGATGGTGGCAAGGCAGAAAATTATTCACTTGAAATTGGAAGCAATTCATTTATACCAGGATTTGAAGAACAATTAATTGGAATGAATAAAAATGAAACAAAAGAATTTGAGATAACATTTCCTGAAGAATACCCTAAGGAAGAAATACGTAATCAAAAAGTAATGTTTAAAGTTACTGTAAAAGAAGTAAAAGAAAGAATTGTCCCTATTTTAAGTGATGAATTCTTTAATGACCTAGGTTTAGAGGGCGTAAATAGTAAAGAATTATTAGAGGAAGAAATAAGAAACAAATTAAAAGTTTCAAAAGAAGTTGAAAATGACAATACATATGTGGATACTATATTAGTAGAAGTAGCTAAAAATATAGAAGTGGAAATTCCAGAACAAATGATTAATGAAGAAATTCAAAGGATGTTAGAAAGATATGAAGAACAGTTGAAAATGCAAGGTATAAATATTGAACAATATTATCAAATTACTAATTCTAATGAAGAAAATTTGAAAAAACAGATGTATAAAGAAGGGGAAAACCATGTTTTATATCGTTTAATGTTAGAAGAAATTGCCAAAAATGAAAATATAATTATATCTGATGAAGAAGCTACGATAGAAGCTACAAAACTAGCAGATAAATACCAGATGGAAAAAGAAGAATTTTTAAAATTATTCGGAGGTATATCTTTAGTTAAGTATGATCTTCAAATGAGAAAGACTTTAGCATTATTAAAAGAATATAACTAAATCAAAAATGACTTTTCTGGTCATTTTTTGGTAGATACGCAAATAAATTATTATTTGACAATCATAAATAATATAAAGTATAATTAAGTAACTGGTGGTGATGAAGTGAATATTGATTTATCGAGACTAATAAATAATTTTATTGATAAAATTGAAATAAATGAAATAGTTAATTTTAATGAAGATTATATTAAAAACACTGATATTAAAAAATTAGATAGTGTTAAGGTCAGCGGCTTAATTAATAAAACAGAGGCTAATATCTATAATTTATACTTATCAGTTTCTGGTATAATGATATTGCCTTGTGCATTAACATTAGAAGATGTAGAATATCCGTTTTCACTTGAAATTATTGAAATATTAAGTGAAGCCAAGGAAGATGATGAAAAATATTTTAAAATAAATGGAAATCATATTGATATTATTTCAATAGTATGGCAAAATATAATATTGGAAATTCCATCAAAAGTGGTTAGTAAAAGTGCACATAAAATAAATAAAATTGGTGATGGCTGGAAACTTATAATCGATGATGAAGAAATTGATAATTAAATGCTGATTCAAGATTAGAAAAATAAAAGATTCACTTGAAGATTAGAGAGGAGTTGGATATATGGCAGTTCCATTTAGAAGAACAAGTAAAACAAAAAAAAGAATGAGAAGAACTCATTATAAAATTGAGGCTAATGGAGTAACGAAATGTCCAAGTTGCAATTCAATGATTAGACCACATCATGTATGTAGTGAATGTGGCCAATATAAAGGAAAAAATGTAATTGAAAAACAACCAAACGAGTAATATTTTTTCTTGACAATTATATAATAACAATATATACTTATATTGTTTAAGAGGAAAGAAGATGTATCCCATCTCACCTGATTGCATATATGCTTTGGGTAAATGCCATTAATGATTAAAATAATTAATTGGTTAAAAATGAGTGGGTACATATGCCCACTCATTATTTTATGGAGGTGTGTTAAAATAAACACAAAAAATAATATTTTTATTAATGACCAAATTAGAGCAAGGGAGCTCCTTGTTATAGGTCCTAATGGTGAACAACTTGGAATTAAGTCCAAAGAGGATGCACTGATACTAGCCAATGCTGCTGGATTTGATTTAGTTGCTGTCAACATGAATTCTAATCCACCAGTTTGCAAATTATTAGATTATAACAAGTACCGTTATGAAAAAAGCAAAAAGGAAAAAGAAGAAACAAAAAAACAACGTCAAAAAAATTTAGAAACAAAAGAATTTAAATTATCTCCCAACATCGATATACATGATTTTGATACAAAAATTAAAAATGTATCTAAGTATATTGAAAAAGGATATAGAATTAAAGCTTTTATCAAGTATAGAGGCAGAGAAGCTATGCATCATGATTTAGGTAGTGAAGTATTACATCGTTTTGCTGATGTTTTAAAAGAAGTTGCTATCGTTGAACAAGGTGTTAAATTAGACGGGAAAATAATGACAATTTTATTAGCGCCACAAAATAAGTAAGGAGGAATAATTATGCCAAAACAAAAATCACATAAAGGAACATCTAAAGTTTTAAACGTAAGACCTGGCGGCACAGTTACACGTGGTTGTGCTGGTAATAGACACAATACCGGCAAAAAAAGTATGGCTGCAAATAGAAAAAATAGAAAAGCGGTTGCTTTAAGTAGTGGTGATAGAAAGAGATTAAGAAGTTTAATCTAATAGGAGGAGGAACAAAAAATGACTAGAGTTAAAGGCGGTACTACTAAAATAGCGCGTCGTAAAAAAATACTAAAAGCGGCTAAAGGTTATTTTGGAAGTAAACACAGATTATATAGAACAGCAAAAGAACAATTAATGAATTCAAGATTGTATGCTTTTAGAGATAGAAAACAAAGAAAAAGAGAATTTAGAAAATTATGGATTATAAGAATTAATGCAGCATGTCGCCTGCACAATGTAAGCTATTCTAGATTTATCGAAGGATTAAATAAGGCGAATGTGAAAATTAATAGAAAAATGCTATCAGAAGTTGCAATTGCTGAACCGAAAGTATTTGCTAATTTAGTAGAAATTAGTAAAAACACTCTTAAAAGTGTAATTAACCCAGAAACTAAAGAGACGATTGTAGAGGCAAATGAAACAAAAAATACGCTTAATATAATAGAATCAAGTGTTGCTGAATTAAAGGCAATAGCTAAAGAAAGAGGCATTGAGGGCTACTCTAAATTAAAAAAAGAGGAACTAATCAATTTATTAAAATAACTGATAACAGTTATTTTTTTAATGGATAATAGTTGTTGTTAGTATGATTGAAATAGTTATCCAAATGCTATATAATTATTCTATAAAACAATAGGAGGATTCATATGAACAAAAGAGCCTTCACCTTAGTGGAATTACTAGCAGTAATAATAATATTAGGAGTTGTTTTCGCAATAGCAATACCTAATGTATTAAATATGATAGAAAGAACTAGAATAGATGCTATTATTAGAAGTGAAGAGATGTTAACAATTGCAGCAAGAAGACATTTAGCATCTAATTCACATTTATTACCAGTTAATGCAGGCAGTACCATAGAAATTACATTAGATACTTTAAAAAATAATCGTTTAATAGATAGTATAAGAAATCCAAGAAATAATCAAGAATGTAATGGTTATGTGCTAATTACTAGATTGCCAAATAATCAATTTGAATATTCTCCTCAATTAAATTGTATAGATAATACAAGAGGTAGTATTCTTTCAGATGGATTAATAGCGTATTATAAATTTGATGATTTTCAGGAACCAACGCAGAATTTAGCAGATCCTAATAATCCTTTTTTTGCTAATGGGACAACAGGGTGGGCGATTAGTAATGCTGTTGGAGGCTCTTTTCAAGTAGTTAATGATAGTGATTTTATAACTGGAAGAGCTTTGCGTGTGGTTGTAGCAACTAGCGGCGATCAATGGCAACATTATTCAACACCAATCTATCCAGCAGATATAGTTGGAAGAACATTTACTGTATCTGTTTCGAAAAAAACTGAAAATGTAATAGGTAATACACGATTAGGATTATATTGGAGAGATGTCAATGGCGCATGGATTTGGTCAAATAATGTACTAATATCTACTTCTGCTAGCACTATAACAAACCTAACAAGATTAAGTGCTACAGCAACTGCTCCAGTTGGTGCAAGGCATGTCACTATTATTTTGGCAGGTCCTAATAACGGCACAGGTAACTATACATTTGGTGATATCCAAATAGAAGAAAAACCATACTCAACACCATTTGTTGCAACATCAAGAAGTGGTCTTGTATATGATCATTCTGGCAACAATCATAATGCCAATTTAACTGTTCAAAATACACCAAGATGGACCGAAAATTCTAAAGTGGGTAGGGGTGCCTATCAATTCGGATTAGGAGCACATAATTTTATTTTATCTAATATGTCAGCAATTAATCAAAGATTAACTTTGTGTGCATGGATAAGACCAACGCAATATCCTGTTGAAAGAAGCACCATAATTCAAGGTGTGGTTTCGCCTGGTTATTATTTAAGTTTAAATAATAATGGCTCATTAAATTCATACTGGTATAATACAACGCCTGAAGGATATCATACAACAGCAGCTGGTGTTGTGCTATTGAATGTATGGAGTCATGTATGTACTAATTGGGATGGCACTAATAACCGGCTATATGTTAATGGTAATTTACTTGCAACCATACCTACAACTGGATTAGGTGTTGCATCATCTACTATTAATATTGGTGCTGAATTTCCAGGCAGACAATTTTTTGGTTTTATTGATGATGTTCGTATCTACAATAGAGCGTTAAGTATTAGTGAAGTAAGAAATATATATGATATTGAAAATAATAGAGGAAGATAATGCGTTAGTTAATAACGTATTTTTTAATTTGCGTTAAGACATACAATAAATTTTCATAGTCTAAGCATAACTTATTTTTAAAGAAAATTATTATTGTGAAAAGCGATATCAATAGTATAGTTGAAAAAAATGAAAAATTAACAAAAAGCAATGCGTAATGAAATTTTGAGCTGTTTGATAGTATCTATAAATTTATAGCATCTTCTTTAAATAATAATTATCTAATATGTTTTATAAGGTCATTATTATATATTTAATATTATAAAATAGTATTTAAAAACAGACTTTTAAACTTATAAAAAAGTTTTTCAATTAGCAAATCAGTTGATGGCAAAAAGGTTGTTATTATTACTAAAAATAAATCTTAATAGTAATGTTTAACAGCGTGTTTTTATATGATTATTTTAACAAAAAAATAGATAGACAAAAAATATTAGTTAGGTTATAATCTTGAGTTTGACAGCAAAAACGAGCAAACCCATATACAACAAGGGAAAGCTCGTTTTTGATTTGTTGCGAATTATTATTTTATTTATTTAAGAATAGAATTTTTTATATCTTTTAGAGGTAAGTATTTTTTTGATAAATCCATATTGTATATAATTTCTAGGTTTTCAATTATATTATCTCTAAAATCGTGCAAATAAATGTCGTATTCGATTTTTGTGGAAGAATATTTTTTCAAAGAATCTATAATTTGTTTTGGAGAATATAAATGTTTAGTTTTATATTCTAATAATCTAATAATAATT
>DBNY01000022.1 GCA_002299475.1 Caryophanales bacterium UBA660
TGTCGAGTTGTCTACTCGACTGTATCATATGGCGGTTACTAAAACAAAATTTATTAATTATATTAGGTGTCCAAGTTATGTCGTGCTAGATAAAATAAAAAAAGAACAATTAGAGGCGGATATTAGTATAGAGGATTATAAGAAAGAAGAACAGAATAATTTAATAGAGGAGTTATTAAATTTAATGTTTGATGAAGAGGGTAATGATTTAATCGATATAGATAACAAGCAATTAAAAGTAATGCTTCCATATTTTACAAAGATAGAAATTATTGCCGGCCTTTTAGTAGAAAAAATATTTAAAGGTAAAACAAAATATTCAAATAAAATATTAGAACAAGAATCGTTTGATTGTTTAATTAATGGTATTAGATATTTATGTTATGTGGATATTTATAATGAAGTGAATAAAAATATAAATATTATTGAAGTAAAGGGGACAACCTTAGGTAAATTTACTAAAATAGGCAAGTCATATACTGATTATTTAGGCGAAAAACAAATAGCATCTATTTTTGCTAAAGATAATGATGGAATATATCGATTGAAAGAAGAAATAGACAATATTATTTTTGATGATGAATTGTTAAAGACCGATTATTTGAAGCATAAGAGTAAGTTATTTAATAAATATAATGAAGCGGGACACTATGTATATGATTTAGCAATTCAACGGTTTATTATTGAAAATGATTTAATACAAAGTAATCAATTAGATAAAATAAAAAATATCAAATATTATTTAGCTGTTTTAAATGAAGAGTATATATTTGACGGCACTTATATTAATAACGAGCCAAGTTATGATACAGATAATAATGGTAATGATATAGTAGCTTTTATTGATTTAACAAGTGTAACTAAAGATTATATGGATAAAATTAAGATAGATCAAGAAAAAATAGAAATCTATATTAAAAGCATGCTATATAACGAGTGTAAAGTGGGCGAATATTGCGAATTAAAGAAGGCAACTAAGTGTAAATATACGCCAGTATGTTGGAATAAAGTGCCAAATAAAAATTCTATATTAGCATATATTGATAATCATCATGGATTTACTGATGAAAAAGGTATTAAGTATGATAGATATGAGTTAATTAATGAGGGCAAAACGAGGATGTTAGATGTGCCATCATCTTGGTTGACTAGGGAAAAAAATATCATTCAAAGGGAATGTGTTTCCACTGGTAAAGTTTATATAAATGCTAATAAAATTAAAAAAGGATTAGAGCAATTAAGATATCCAATATATTATCTAGATTTTGAGACTTTTCCTTGCCCTTTACCTAGATATAGGGGAGAAAAGCCATATTCACAATCAATATTTCAATTTTCATTGCATGTTGAAAAGCAAGAAGGCGTATGTGATAAAGATATAAATCACTATGCTTTTTTGGCGGAAAATCATAATGATTGCCGTGAAGAATTAATTAGGAAATTAATCGAATGTATTGATATAAATAGTAATGCTTTAATTATAGTCTATAATCAGGCCTTCGAGAAAACCAGATTAAAAGAATTGGCAACTATATTTCCGCAATATAAAAAAGAATTAAATAAAATATCAGATAGAATATTTGATTTGTTATATTTAGTTAAGACTAATGCTAAATTTTATGAAAATTTAGGGTTCGATGAAAACGCATCTAAATTATTTAATTATTATCATTCTGATTTAAACGGATCATTTTCTATTAAAAAGGTATTACCATTATTTAGTGATTTAAGTTATGATGGATTAGATGTTAGTGATGGTATGGCGGCAATAGTTACATATGCTAATTTTAATAATATGTCAAAAGATGAATATAATAAACAGTATAATGCGCTATTAGAGTATTGTAAACAAGACACATGGGCAATGGTTGAAATATTAAGAGGATTAACAAATATAGTAAAATAGTGTCTAATTTTAGTAAAATAGTTGTATTATTAATGTTTTTAAGATATTATCAGAAGAGGAGAGTGATATAATATGATATATCCATCAATTGATAAGTTGCTTAATTTGGTACAATCTAAATATAAGTTAGTACATCTAGTATCAAAAAGATCAGCACAAATACAAGAAACAAAACAATTTCAGAAATCTGAAAAAAAATACACATCAGAAAAAAATATCGGGAGAGCATTAGAAGAAATTGCAGAGGGCTTGATACATATTAAATAGGTATCAAGTTTTTCATTAGATCGAGGTGCTTATGAAAGTAGAAAAATTAAAAAAAATTGGTGGATGCCGATACCAATTATTATTAGAAAAAAACAATGCAATAATTGTATATGAAGATATAGTGATTAAATATGGTTTATTTATAAATAAAGAGATTAATTATGATTTATTAAGAAAGATAGTACTAGATAATTTATATGCAACAAGTTATAATTTGGCTTTAAAATATATAAATACTAGATTAAGAACTAAAAAAGAAATTGAAGAGTATTTGGATAGAAAAAAAATAGATGATGTAATTATAAAAGACACTGTAGATAAGTTGATAATCCAAGGTTATATTAACGATAAAAAACTTATTGAGGCTTTCATCAATGATAAAATAATGTTAACTAATTGGGGTCCTCATAAAATAGTTAAGGAACTAGAAAATTTAGGAATTAATTACGAAAATGATATTAATAAAATAATGAGTGCGGATATATTAACTGATAGGATTAATAAAATAATTAAAAAACAATTAGTAGGTAATAAAAAGAAATCACTTAACATGATAAAAAATAAAATTCTAAATTATCTTATTAATTTAGGATATAGCAAAGAATTAATTATTGAATATATTGATAATATTGAATTGTATGATGAAGAAGAAAGATATCAGAATGAATATAATAAATTATATAATAAATATAAAAATAAATATCAAAACAATGAGTTAAAAAGAATAATCAGAGATAAATTATATCGAAGAGGTTTTAACTATAAAGATTATGAAAATTAAATAAAAAAATATAGTCACTTTTGTACTATATTTTTTTGTTTATTGGGCATCTTGAGCATTTAATAATTCTTGCATATAATCATCATATTGACGTTTTAATTCAGTATCATGTATTTTTACATTATTAGTTTTTCTTAATTCAATCATAGCTGTAATTCTTAATTTAGGATTATTAGTAAGTCTTTTTTCTACTAGACTATCAATAATGTCATTTCGAACTAATTTTAATTCTGGTTTAGCTTTTTCATCTGTTTTTAATATAATATGATAACCAAATTCTGTTTCTACTGGTGTTGTACTATAACTACCTTTTTTTAAAGCAAAAGCTGCTCTTTCAAATGATTCAGTCATTTTTCCTTTGTTAAAGTAACCTAAATCACCACCACTATTTGAATTAGCCTTATCAGCTGAATATTGTTTTGCTAAATCATTAAATGTTTCTCCATTATTTAATCTATTAATAATTCCTTTTGCTAAAACTAAGGCTTCATTTTCTTTGGCTTCTTTTTCACTATCAGTCATATTGGCAGTTACATCTGGCTTAATTAAGATATGACTTACTTTAATATCGCCAACAATTTCTTCATTATAATATTCATTTATTTCTTTGTCAGTTATTAATGTTTTTACATAATCATTAGCCGCCTTAATTCTTTGTTGCTCTAATATTAACATTTGTCTTAATTCTTCTTCACTATTAACATTAAAATAATCTCTAATAGCAATTAAAAAATTTTCTTTGGTTTGCGTCTTAACAAATTCAATTTGATTATCAACAATTCTATTCATCTCATCGTTAACTTCATATTTTTCATTTAATATAACAGTGTCAATCATTTCAATTAATATATCACGTGCAAAATTATTTTTTAACTTTTCATATAAATTATCTGCAGTAATTGTTGCATTATTAAATTCTGCCACTAGCTCTTGGCCATTTGATAATTTAGGCTCGTATCCACACCCAGTAACAAATAATAATAAGCTTAAAATAATGCCAATAAATTTATAAACATTTTTCATTCTTTACCTCCTTGTAACGACTAAAATTATAATAACAGAAATTTAAAAAAAACTCAAGAAATAGTGATAAGCATTCACACATTAGGATATTTTTCCATAAAATATGGTGAATAGAAAGAAGGAGGAATGATTTTATGCATACCGGAGCATATGGATCTGGAGCTGCAATTATATTAGTATTATTTATTTTATTAGTAATTATATTAGGTGTTTGGATTTAAAACCACATATATAAGGAGGTGTAATTAAATGACAACGTGTTCAAATCCTGTACCATGTAATAGAGGATATTTGGTTATATTAGTATTATATATTTTATTAGCCATTATCTTAGGTTCGGCGTTACTATACTAAATAAAAATAGAAGAAAGAGAATATCTTCCTTCTATTTTTTAATTGCATAAAATACACTTATAAGAACAATAACCACAGAATGCTAATAGTTATAAATTTGATAACAACTGTTTATGAACTTTATCCAATGGTATTATATTTTTATTTACATATTTAGGCTTTAATTTATTATCATCCATGTATCTTGGTATTATATGAATGTGAAAGTGTTTAACTTCTTGACAATAACCATTGTTTTGAACAAAAGTAACTCCTTTTGCTTGAAAGGTTTTCTGTAATAACAAATACATTTGTTGATTAATTATATACATCTGTTTTATTATATTTATATCTATATCAAGAATATCGACATAGTGTTTTTTAGGTACCATTAATAGGTGACCATTTACTTGTGGTTTAATATCTAAGAAAACCTTAACTAAATCATCTTCATATATTATATAAGAAGAGATCTCGTTATTTATTATTTGACAAAAAATACAATTCATAATATCGCCTCTATATGATATTATATCAAAATAAAAACGCAAAAATGCGTTTTTTGTGAATATTGCGAATATTCATTTATGTTTTGTGTATTTTGATATTAAAATATACATAATGTTTGTTCTTTTCTATAAAATTTGGTAAAATTTAAATATGAGGAAGTGAGATTATGTTAATGCTAAATATTAATGATTTGAATGTTAAAATTAATAATCAAAACATTTTAAATAATTTTAATATAAATATAAATAATAATGAAATACATGCTATTATGGGACCTAATGGAGTAGGTAAATCGACGTTAGCAAAAGTGATAATGGGAAGTGATGAATGCGAAATAACGAGTGGTGAAATAATATATAAAGGTCTTTCTATAAACAAAATGGCTGTTGAAGAAAGAAGCAGAAACGGTATATTTTTAGCAATGCAATCTCCAATTGAAATAGATGGCGTTACTAATAGTGAATTTTTAAGAGTTGCTTTAAGTAGTAAATTAAATAAAAATATAGGATTATATGACTTCATTAAAAAATTAGAAAGCGCTATTTCTGATTTGAATATGAATGAGAATATGCCGCATCGTTCTATTAATAAAGGTTTTTCTGGTGGTGAAAGAAAGAAAAACGAAATAATTCAAATGAAAATATTAGAGCCGGCTATGATTGTGCTTGATGAAATAGATTCAGGTCTTGATGTGGACAGTTTGAAAATTGTAGGCAAAAATATTATGGATTATTTTAATAATAACTTTAATGGGGCGAGTATATTAATTATTACTCATTATCCTAGAATTTTAGAATATATAAAACCAAATTTTGTTCATATTATGTTAGATGGTAAAATAGTAAAAACGGGCACTTATGAACTTGCTTTAGAAGTTGAAAAAAGAGGGTACGATTTTATTAAAGATGAAGCTAGATAGTAAAGGCGTTATTTATGAGGAGAATTATAAAATATGAATACAATAAAGATAATAGATAATAAAGTTATTAGCAATGGTTATAATGATAATATATATATTAATGACTACAGTAAGAGTTCATATTTAACTATAGATAAAAAGTCTGTATTTATAATTGTTGCCTCAAATAATGATATTTCATTAGTTATGGATTGTGAATATAATAATTTTGAACAAGATATTATTATTCTAATTGATGATAATACTAAATTAAATTTATTTGAATATAAAACAGGCCTTAATGTTAAAGGAAATATAACTTATGTTCTTCAAACTAATGCTAAATTAATAATAAATAAATTTTGTGATATTAATAATGTTGAAGAAAATATTAAAATATTACTTAATGGCACTAATTCTAGTGTAGAATATTTTTTTTCAACTATATGTAATTCTAATAAAGTTTATAACATGTATATAAATCATAATAATAAGAAAACCAATAGTAATATAATGGTACGTGGTGTTAGTTTAAAAAAAGCGATATTAAATTTTAATATCAATAGTGATGTAGCTGAAAGTGGCAGCGAATCAAGAGTGAATCAAGATAGTAGAGTAATAGTTTTAGACGATAGTACATCGGTAATAAGCCCTAAATTATTTATATATGATAATAGTATAGAAGCTAGGCATTCGGCTGTTATAGGTAAATTTAATTCTGCTGATTTATTTTATTTAAAATCTAGAGGAGTTAGCGAGGAAAACGCTTTTAGATTACTCATAAAAGGATTTTTATTGGGAGTTATTACCGTCCCTCATGTTAAAAATTATGAAATATTAAAAAATATAAGTTCATATTGGGAGTGATATTATGAATATTAGAAGCGATTTTCCAATTTTAAAAACAAATTTAATTTATTTTGATAATGGTGCGACAACATTAAAACCACAATGCGTAATAGATGCTATTGTTGATTACTATAGCAATTATTCCGCCAACGCTCATAGAGGTGATTATGCTATTAGCCATAAAGTAGATATTATGTATGAAAGCAGTAGAGAGGAAGTAAAAAAATTTATTAATGCTGATAAGGTAAGCGAAATTATTTTTACTAAAGGCAGTACAGAATCTTTAAATATGATTGTATTTGGTTTTTTTAAGTATTATCTTAAGAAAGATGATGAAATATTACTTTCTAAAGGAGAGCATGCATCTAATTTGCTTCCTTGGTTTAAATTATGTGAGGAAATAGGTTGTAAAATAAAATACATTCCCTCAGATATTAATTTTGAAGTAACAATCGAAAATATAAATAAAATGATTAGTAATAAAACTAAAGTAATTTCTCTTGCCCATATTACTAATGTTGTTGGAGATGTCAGGCCATTGAAGGAAATATGTAAAATAGCTCATTCAAATAATATTTTAGTAGTATCTGATGCATCACAAAGTGCGGGGCATATGAAGATAGATGTTATTGATTTAGATATTGATTTTTTAGTATTTTCTGCTCATAAAATGTGTGGACCTACTGGGATAGGTGTTTTATATGGCAAATATTGTTATTTGGATAAATTACTACCACTTGAGTATGGGGGGGGTATGAATTCTTCCTTTGATTCACTTGGTAAAATAGAGTATAAAAATTTACCGCACAGATTAGAGGCAGGAACTCCTCATATTGCAGGGGTTATAGGATTAGGAGCTGCGATAAAATATTTAACTAAAATTGGAATGAATAACATTGCAGAACATGAAAAAATGTTGAAAAACTATGCTATTGAAAAAATGTCGAAAATTGATAATGTTATTTTATATAGTAATAATATTGATAGTGGTATTATAACTTTTAATTTAAGAGATGTTTTTAGTCAAGATACATCGTTTTATTTAGATCAATATAATATTTGTGTAAGAGCTGGGAGTCATTGCGCTAAAATTTTAAATGAAGAACTAAATGTCAAGAATACTTGCAGAATTAGTTTTTATTTTTATAATACTAAAGAAGAAATTGATAAATTGATAGAGGTATTAAAAAATAGTAACGATATATTTAAGATTGTTTTATAGGGGTGAATGTATGGAACAAAATTTAAAACGTTCAATTATATTAGATAATTATCAAAATCCAATTGGAAAAGGCTTGATTGTTGATGATACATATAAAAAGGCAAATATGAAAAATGAATCTTGTATTGATGATATAAATATGATGGTTAAAGTAGAAAAAGGCATTATAAAGGATATTAGATTTAATGCAGAAGCATGTGCTATTTCAATATCATCTACTTCTATAATGATTAAGTTACTAACTAATAAAACTGTTGAAAAGGCAAAAGAGATAATTAAAAACTTTGAAAACATGATAAATGAAAGGCCTTATGATAAAGATATACTAGGCGAGGCCATTGTATATGATGAAATATATAAACAACCTAATCGAATAAAATGTGCTTTGTTATCTTGGGAATGTATTAAAAAAACTATTGACTAATTTATATCTAAGGTATATTATATCTCCTATATTGAAAGGGAGTATAATATATGGAACAAAACTTTGATAATATACTTCAAGAAAAACTAAAAATCGGCTATTTAGTTATTGTGCAATCAAAAAGGGAAGCGGTGACAGATTGTTATGGCCTTGATATAATTGCACCAATATACCGTTTTATTGGTACGGTAGTAGGTATTGAACAAAATAATAAATTTATTGATTTAATTGCTAGAAGAATGTTTTATTTAATACCAAGAGATAATATAAATCAACCTATTTTAGATAATATTGATTTAAATAGTACATTATATGTAACTTTTGTTGCACCTCTTGAACATTCTGAATTAAATATAACAGTTATAAAAGGAAGCTTAGTTACTGCTAATTTTTTAAAAAATATAACTAAGAATTTAAGAACTCAAAACCGCGGTCATATATTTGATCCAGAAAATTTATTTTATTTTCAATCAAAATATGAGCAAGATTATATAGAATTTATGGAAACGATATTTTCTGTAGAGGATTATGAATTAGTAGAAACGAAAAAACCAAAAGATAACATAATTCAATTACATAAAAAGCTAAGACATAGGCACGTAAAATAAGATATAGTATGGAGGAATTAGGATGAGTAAAGAAAAAAGCGAAAAACAACAAATATTTTCTCAAATTAACACTGAAAATAGTAAAGATATTATGTTGCTTGTCTCTGCTTTAGATAAGCACCCATATAATAGTTCATTTATGAGATTTATAGGTTATTTGGTGCGCGCTATTTCAGGCGAAGAAACAAAGGGCTATCAAAAAATAAAAATACCATTTAAATGGTAAAAATAGTACAATAAAATTATTGACTAATCTACAATAATATTGTAGTATATGTATCATTATTTAATTGAAGGAGAAAAAAGAATTTAATATGAATGAAAATAACGAGAACATAACTTTAGGCGCAATCAAAATTGGTAAATTAATGATGGTTGATGCAAACGGGATGCCAATGTATGCGGATAACAATAATGAGAAAAATGAAGAAAATCAAGAATTATATTTTTGGGGGTCAGTTATTGGACCAATTAAAAATAAAAAATTATTTGATATTGAAACAAAAATTAGCTTTGAAATATTGCCGGTAGATGATAATGGAAATTTAATATTAACTAATATGGTTGCATATCAACTTTATGCGATTAATATTGATAAAATTGAGAATGTTTTAGAGAATTACCATTTTCCATATAAATTGAAGGAAAATGTAAATGCTAAAAGGTGTATTTTAAAAAGATTAATGGCAATATTGAAGGAAAGAAAATTACCGCATATAACTGATAGAGAACATTTAGGTAAAATTAAAAATAAGGTTCCTAATGATTATTATAGAATATTTTCGTTTATAAGAATGGAAAATAATGTGTTATTAATGTTGCATGATTTAAGGAATAGGATTGTGAATTGTACTAATAGTTTTAAAAATAGTGAGTATAGTAAACACAGTGCGTATAATAAAGAAGAAATAATTAATGAAAATGAAAAAGTGTTACAAAAGAAAAAGTAGTAACGCTTTTTTTTATACTTTGATTTTAACTATTAAATTTGGTCTTTTTTTTTTATTTAAATAGAGTATAATTATTTTATGGTGATAGTGTGAAAAAGGGAATAGAAGTAGCCAAAAAAGGCTTATCGATTAGTGTTATTAAAAAAATATCTAGTATAAAAAAAGAACCTAAGTGGATGTTAGATTTTCGTTTAAGGGCATATAGATCATTTGAAAAATGTTTGATGCCTAATTTTGGTTATGATATTAATATTGATTTTGATAACATTACTTATTATAAAAGTGTTGATAGTAAGATACATAGTGATTGGAATAATGTAAGGCCTGATATTAAAGATTTATTTTTTAATTTAGGGGTTATAGATGCTGAGGAAAAATATTTAGGCGGCATATCTACTCAATATGAAAGCGAAGTTATTTATCATAATATGTTGAAGGAATTAGAAGAAAAAAATATTATTTTTGTTGATACGGATACTGCCATAAAAAAATATCCAGATATATTTAAAGAATATTTTAATAAATTAGTAAATTATGATGAAAATAAATTTACGGCGTTAAATGGTGCGGTTTGGAGTGGTGGTGTATTTATATATATTCCTCCTAATACTAAATTAAATAGACCTTTGCAAAGTTATTTTAGAATTAATACTAAAAATATGGGGCAGTTTGAGCGAAGCATTATTGTAGTTGATGAAGGTAGTAGTATAGAATATATTGAGGGGTGTACGGCACCTACTTACAGTACTGATTCACTACATGCTGCTGTGGTTGAAATATATGTGAAAAAGAATGCGCATTGTCGTTACATAACAATTCAAAATTGGTCTAATGATGTATATAATTTAGTAACTAAAAGGGCCATTGTTGAAGAAAATGGTTTTATGGAATGGATTGATGGCAATATTGGTTCTAAACTTACTATGAAGTATCCTTCAGTTATTTTAAATGGTAATAACGCGAGAGGCACATGTGTATCTATTGCAGTTGCAGGTAGTGGACAAAATCAAGATACAGGCGCTAAAATGATTCATTTAGCACCAAATACAAAAAGCAATGTTATTGCTAAGTCAATCTCTAGCAAAGGTGGGAAAACTACATATCGTGGTATGGTTACAATAATGGAAGATGCTATAAATTCTAATAGTAATGTTAAATGCGATACGTTAATATTAGATAATTTTTCTAAAAGTGATACTATTCCTAAAAATATTATAAGTAATAATTCGTCATTAATAGAACATGAGGCAACTATTTCTAGAATTGGAGAAGAAAAATTATTCTATTTAATGAGTAGAGGAATAAGTAAGGAAAAAGCTATAGAACTTATTGTTTTGGGGTTCATTGAAGTGTTTCGAGATGAATTGCCTATGGAATATTCAGTTGAATTAAATAATTTATTGAAGATGAACATAACCTAGAATTAGGTGATGTTATGAAAAATTGGAAATTAATTTTTATTTCCATAATTATTTTGCTGTTTCTATTATTACTATTATTTTATTCTTTTAATAAAATTAATAATATATATTATCCTTCAGTTCAAGAAAAACTAGCAACGATTAACAACTATTATATATATGGGCATTTTTTTAATATAGAGGGATTGTTAGATAAAAAAGTTGATAAAACCCAAATTAAAGACGTAACCATTATTTTGCATAGTGAATATTTAGATATATATTGGGATGCTATTTATCAAATTAATGAAGAAAATATCTACTTTAAAATATCGCGTGAAATAAATAGTGGTATTAATTTAGACCATATTGCAGTGGGAAGATATTTTTTAATTCTTAAACTTTATTACATAGATAATAGAGTGGAATATTATTCATTTATGAATAACACTAGGTATGGCGATTTAGATTATTATACTATAACTAATAATGACAAAAATAATTATATAACTATTGAATTTAATAGTATAAACAATCAATCTTTTTTAGAACTGAATGTTACTGAGACTAACTTGCCACACTATGTTTATGATATTGTAATTGATCCTGGTCATGGCGGGATAGATTCTGGAGCAGTTGTAAATAATATTCATGAATCACTTATAGTATTAGATATTGCAATAAAATTAAAAGAAGAATTAGAAAAAATGGGTTTAAAGATCAAATTAACTAGGACTGGCAATTATAATCCTGGTGGTGATGGAGTAGACCCATATTATGAAATTGGTAGGGTTAATATACCTAATAATGCAAGAGCCAAGTATTTTTTTTCTATTCACTTAAATAGTGCCCCATATAAAATGAAAAAGGGCGGCGTTGAAATATATTCGCCTCCTAATAGTAATTTAATATTGCCAAAATTAATGGCATCTAATATTGTTAAGTATGCTAAAACTAGATATTCACCTAATAATTTAAATAAGAAATCCGATGGTGTTTATGTTAGAACATATAATGAGGAAGAGATTAAAAAGGATATTCTTGAGGCCAAAAAAAACAATTATATGCCCTATAAGATAACAACCAATACACCATATCATTATATAATTAGGGAAACAGGTGGTATTGTAACAGGAGCATATATTGATGGTAGAAATAAAAAGTATCATAAAAATATATATTATGATTCTAATATAGGAGTAGAGTCATACCTAATAGAGTTAGGTTTTATGGTTAATAGTTTTGATATTAATAATATGATTCATAATCAAAATGGATATGTGCTTGGTATAATTGAAGGAGTAAAAGCATTTTTAAATCAATAATATTATTTATTGCATAGTATATATGCATTCCCGCCCTTGTTTTTAACTTCATATAAATTAACATCAGCTAAATGAATAATATCTTCTAGTTTATCATCGGCATGAATTTTTTCTAATAATACAATACCGATGCTTAGAGTGATTTCTTCATTAATTTCATCAATTTGTATCGCTTTTATATTGCTTTGTATTCTTTTAGCCAGCATTTTAAGTGCTGGTTTTTTTACATCGGATAATAAAATTAAAAACTCATCGCCACCATATCTGATAATAATGTCCGATGTTAAACGAATAGAATTTTTTAGTGCATTAGCAACTTCTTTAATAACAGAATCGCCAACTAAATGACCATAAGTATCATTAAATAGTTTTAATTTATCAACATCAATAAAAATAGTGGCAAATGACAAACTGTTGTTTTTCGCATCTTCCCATTTAGCAAGACCGTATTCATTTAAACCAGCTCTATTATATACACCGGTTATATTATCGCTTAGAGCTTCATTGTGTTTATCGCTTGCTTTTTTTTCGGCACGTTGAATTTTCTGTTTAAAATTATAAAACAGTAAATATATTATAAGAATAAGAATGATATTAAATGATAAGTGTTTAACATTGCCAAATAATATACTAAAATATGCAGTATATTCATCATAGTTAAAAATAACTAGTAATATTTCTAGTCCAATTAAGACGTATATTAAAAGTAGAATTTTGTTTTTCATTTTTTTCTCTCCTATTAATAATTATATTAAATTATGTAATATTAATGAAAATTAATATTATTATATAATACCATAAAATCATGGCGAAAAAAAACGAAATTTGTCGTTTAAGATAGTAAAAATTCACTATAAAAATTCGGCAAAACTAAATTGTCATTCTTTGCTACTTTATTAAATGCATAGTATTCTTCTAAACGAAAGGAGAAATTATATGTTAAATCAAATGGTAATAGTAGGAAGGTTAGTTAGAGATCCTGAATTAAGGGAGACTGAAAGTGGGAAAAAAATTACTAATATTACGCTTGCTGTTCCTCGCTCCTATAAAAATGTTAAAGGAGAATATGAAACAGATTTTATTGATTGTGTTTTGTGGACGGGAATTGCAGAATCGACCAGCGAATATTGTAAAAAAGGCGATATTTTAGGCGTGAAGGGGCGCATCCAAACGCGCAGCATTGAAACGGAAGATGAGAAAAGAAGATATGTAACTGAAGTAGTGGCTGAGAAAGTCACGTTCTTATCAAGCAAAAGAGAATCAAAAGAGGCATAGTCTCTTTTTTTGTAAATCCATATATAAATGTTGTAATATAATGATGGTAATATTTTAACATTGCATATTTACTTTTGAGTAAAGTGAAGGATAATAAAAGATGGCTTCAATAATAACTAATGGCATTGTAAAATATGGTAATAGTATTACAATTATAGTAAAAAACAAGGAAATTTTTATTTATTCCTTGTTTTTATTATTGGTTAGAACTTCATCTAAAAATATTTCATCTGGTTTAAGATTAAAAATATGAGAAATGTTCACTGCCATTTGATATGATAAACCGCGTTTGTTATTTTCAATTTGCCAGTAGTATGGCTTGCTAATTTTCAATAATTTAGCCATATCATTATATGTATATTTTTTTTGTTCTCTAAGTTTTTTTAATTTTTCCATAAATCCGTCCCCCAATTTATTTTATTATAAATTAAAACCAAGAAAAAAACAACCGCCAATATTACTTTTTAGTTAACTATATACAATTAAATGATTAACTTATTTATAATTGTTGTATTTGAATTTGAGTTAATTGGAGGAATATTTTGTGTTTATTGGTAAAAGATTAAAGGAGATAAGGTTAAAGAAGGGTTATACCCAACAACAATTAGGAAGCATGGTAAATGTTACAAAGGTTTCTATATGTTGTTATGAAAAAGGCGCAAGAACACCTAATTTGGAAACTTTTCATGATTTGCTAAAAGTGCTTGATATTACGGCAGATTATTTATTAGGTATGGATATAAATGTTATTTGTGAGGATAATCAAGAATATTCAACAAAACTATCAAAAGATGATATAGAAATTATTAATCAACTAAAATTGCGTAAAGATTTATATAAAAAAATAGTTGAAGAACCTTTAAGAGTAATTGATTTAATTGAAAAGAGAATGAAGTGAGATTTGCTTAGTAAAGTGAATCTTATTTTTCTAAAAATTTAATATAATATTCATCATATGTAATATTGTTTTCGTAAATATATGTAGCAATATCTATGCCTACATATCTTATATGCCATGATTCATATTGATATCCAGTAATATCTTCTTTATTTTTAGGAAATCTTAAAATGAAGCCATATTTATGCATATTATCTTTAACCCATATAAATTCTTTTGATAAATGAAAATCAGTGAAATGATAATCACCGCCTGTAATATCTATTGCAAGCCCCGTTTGATGTTCACTATGGCCAGGTCTTGCTGAATATGTATCGGCCTTTTTTATTCCATCTCTTTTAACGTAGTTATTATAAAGAATAGATTGTCTCTCATAACTTCTGTATGCGGAAGCAACTTTAATTTCAAGATTATGTTTTTTTGACTCATTCGCCATTCTTTCAAAAGCCTCATTTGCTACTAGAGCAATTAACAATTCAATATCTGTATATTGAGCATTAATAACAACTAGATTTTTAGGTACAAAATTGCTCGGTAGTTTACGGTATTTATTAACTAGAATGGTGGTATCATCTAAATTGGTTAATGTTTTTATATTTTGATAAAATTGATAATCTAGGCCAATGTTTACATATGTAATAATATCTTCATGACTGAGATGATTATTTTTGCTTAGATAATTAATATAACGCTCAACATTATTTATTTTAAAATAATCAAATACGATATATTTTTCAATTTCATTAATTACTGGTTTTTGCGTTAATGCTTTTATTTCGCTATTTTCTAAATATTTAAAAATAAGATTGATTTGGTTGTTGTTATATCCAATATGTGTTAATGAATTAATATTAGATATAAATTCAGGATAATTTTGATATTCTAAACTATAATATAAGTTAATATTATCCTTAATAAATTCATTGTTAATGAGTGCTTTTTCTAATGTTTTGGAATATTCATTTTTGTCACCTATATAATTTGAAATATTATATTTTTCCATTTGTTTTATTGCTATATTTGAGTAACCTAATTCATTTAGTATATTATTTTTATCTTTTCTGGGAATAAAAAATATGATTACACATAACAATAAAATTATTAATAAAATTAATATGATTTTCTTTGTATTCTTTTTTTTGATTCTTTGTTTCACTTTCATAAGAACTCCTTTGCAAATTTATATTATAAATATTCACAATATTATCTATATTATAGTTTAAAAACGTTCTTCTAAGCAATTAAAAGGAATTTATTTATTTTAATTTACATATTTTTAAATAGAGGTGTTTATTAATGAAAAAAATATTAATTCTCTTATTAATTATATTACTTTTTCCAACTATAATACAAGCAGAAGAACTGATTTTAGCACCAAAGGCAACATCTGCTATATTAATAGAGTATAGTAGTGGTGAAATTATATATCAAAAAGAGGCACATAAAAGAATTGCACCAGCATCTATGACTAAAATATTAAGTATAATTCTTATTTTGGAAGAAATAAAAAAAGGTAATATGATTTGGAACGAAATGATAAAGGTTAGTGCTGAAGCATCTGGGATGGGCGGGACGCAAATATTTTTAGAAACTGGGGAAGAGATGAGTGTTAGAGACTTATTTAAGGGTATTGTGGTTTCTTCAGCTAATGATGCTACTGTTGCCTTAGCTGAAAGGATTGCCGGCACTGAACAAGCTTTTGTTGCGAGAATGAATGAAAAGGTAAGAGAATTAGGTTTGAAAAATACTCAATTCAAGAATTCACATGGCTTAGATGAAAAAGATCATTATTCGTCTGCTTATGACATTGCTATTATGTCCAAAGAATTATTAAGACACGAAGAAATATTTGAATTTTCAACTATTTATGAAGATTATTTAAGACAAAATACTCCTCGTAAAGTATGGTTAGTTAATTCAAATAAGTTGTTGCGTCTTTACAAGGGCGTTGACGGGTTGAAAACAGGCTTTACTGATGCTGCCAAATCTTGTTTAACGGTAACAGCTAAAAGAAATAATATGAGACTGATTGCTGTTGTAATGGGGGCCTTAGATACAGCAACTAGAAACGATGAGGCAATCAAAATGTTAGATTATGGGTATAATCAATATGAGGTAGATAGTATAATATCTAAAAATAATAGTTTAGGTAAAGTAGAAATTATTAAAGGTAGAAAAAAATATGTAGAGGCATTTCCTTTGCAAGAAGGAGCCATATTAAATAAGAGAGGGCAAACAAACCGCAATAATATTACATATGATTATCAAGTAAATAAAGTTGAAGCACCTGTAAAAAAAGGAGATGTAATTGGAAAGATTCTAATAAGAGAATCTGGAAAAATAATAAAGGAAATTCCTCTTATTGCTGGAAGCGCGGTAGATAGGGCTAATATATTAGATTTGTTTTTCAGAAATCTTAAAGACATATTAAGTGGCGATATAAATTTTTAAAGAGTCAAAGCACTCTTTTTTATTTGAAAAAGGAAAATAAAAAAGTAGTTAGAATAATTCTTTAAGGGAGGGATAGCATGTTAAAAATAATAGTTGTTTTATTTATGTTAATTTATTTGCGAATAAATGTATATGGAGAAATAAGATATTCAGAGTACACTAATTTTAGCGATTGGCAAGAAGAAGAGGTTGAGAAGAGCGATTTGGTTGATGTTGAAATTGAAAAAAGATACAAATGGTATAAAGTTGATAAAATTGAAGGAACTTATAGTATTGAAAATAATAATAATATAGCATTTCCTTATATTGATAGAAATGATTATATTATTAAAGAGTTCCCTACTTATAGTATTGAGAAGCCAGCTTTATTGCCTAATAGAATTATAGAAGAAAAAATGTTCTATAGATATCGTCATATTTATCCAATCAAATATATTCATATTATGAATGTGCACAGTGATTTTGGTAAGTTTGGCATTTCAGAACTTAATATTTTTATTGATAATGAGAAAGTAGATTATAACTTTAATTGTGGATATTGTAGTGTTGGGTTTGGAACATATATTAATGATAATAATATATATCAAGATAATGTATATATAGGTCTTGACAAGACGCTAACTATTGATTTAAATGGTTATTATGATGCTAATAGAATTAAAATAGATATGTATTTATATGACCCCCTTTTAGCATTGAAACAATATGAAATAGTATTTTCTCCATATCCAGCAGTAACAAGGCCTCAATATTTTTATAAAAAGAATATTAGTTATTTTTTTACTAATAATATATTTGAAGTAAAATTATTTTCACATAAAATTGATCAATCATGGTTAAAAGATGTTGAATGGAGCGATTGGAATTATAGTGAAAATTATATTGGTTCATCTTTTTCTTGGGAAGTAGAACCACAATTGCTATATAGATATAAAGATACATTCTATAGATATTATAAGATAAATAAAGTATATTTTAACCATAATTATTATGCTAATGTACCAGGTGTTGAATATAAATATAAAGATATAGAACAATATAAAACATTTTATAGATATCGTATTAGGACCATTTTAGATAATGAAGATGATGGTAATAATAAAGATGAACAAAATGTGAACATTGATAATAATGAAGTGATAAATAATGATATTAGTTATCTAAATGAGGGTGGTCAAGCGAGGATAAAGGATGAAATAGAAAGCAATATAGTAAATGATAATTGTAACGCTAATAGCATGAATGAAAAAGTTGATAAAAAAGATAAAAAGCAAACACGAAGTATTGAGTTAGTATTTCCGCCACAACTTTTATACTCAATTGCTCAGGCAAACAAAAATAGTAGTATTAATAATAAAATATTAGGATTAGATGGAGGAAATAAATTTAGTAAAATTAGTAGTATTGCTAGCTTTCTGGTGACGGTCAGTTTTTTAATAATTATAAAAAGAATATTGTGGTAAGCATAAAATGTAGAATTAAAAATTCTTCTACTTTTGTCGAATTGATATTCAAGGGCTAATAAAAGTGTTAGATTATAAGCAAGGAGGGGAATTGATTGCTTAAAGTGAATATGGAATATCGAAAAGGAATATTATTTGTTAGATTAGATGGAACCCTTAATGCTCAAACATCGACTAAAATTGAAGAAGAAATAGGCAAAATGTTAATTGATGGCGGGATTAAATACTTAGTATTTAATATAGAAAATTTAATATATATTGATATGAATGGAATAAATGCAATGTTAAAAAATAATGATGTTATATGCAAAAATAATGGGAAATCTTTTATCTGCGGACTTACAAATGAATTAGTAAAAAGGCGCATAGAAAATAGCAGATTATTAAATTATATGAGTGAAACAAGTAATGAGTTAGGCGTTTTTAATATAGTTAGTTTATAAGGAGGCCGATTATGAAAAATAAGGAAGAATTAATAAACATTATAAAAAGTCACGAAAAATTAATATATTCAATTGCTAATAAAATTAAGGGTCATTATGATAGGGATGATTTATTTCAAGTAGGAGTTATTGGCTTGATAAAGGCTTATCAAAATTATAATGAAGAATATCAAGCTAAATTTTCCACTTATGCTTTTTCATATATACTTGGAGAAATTAAAAATTATACTAGGGAGGATAAGGGAATGAAAATTGGCAGAGATTTGTTTAAATTGAAAAATAAAATTGAAAAAGCTAAGGATATGTTATCTCAAAAGTTGATGAGAGAGGTCACTACAAGTGAGTTGGCACTTTTTTTAGAAATAGATGAACGAAGTATTATAAATGCGCTGAATATTCATAATTATATTGAAAGTCTGGATTATTTTGCTAGTAATGATGGTAGAGAATTATCATTGTATGACACTATTAAACAGGAAGAGGCGGTAGATATTATTGATAAATTAAGTTTAGAAGAACAAATAGCTAATTTATCGAAAGAAGAACAAAAACTAATTTATATGAGATATATGGATAATCAAACACAAACAGAGGTTGCAAGAAATTTGGGGCTTACGCAGGTTCAAGTTTCTAGAAAAGAACAAAGAGTATTAATCAAATTAAGAAAGAATATGTTAGTGTAAGATGTGTAATTAAGAGCTATATTTTAGGTATTTTTTTAAATTAACTATTCATACTATTTTTGAGGCGATTATTATGCAGAAAAAAGAATATGATAAATTAGTTAAAAAACATAAACCCAATGAGAAGAAGTTTTTAAATATTGTAAAGGCTTTTTCAATTGGTGGTACAATTGGAATAATTGGGCACGCTTTATTGGAATTTTATGTTAACACATTAGAAGTTACTAGTAAGGACGCAGCAACATTGGTTATTATTACATTAGTTTTTTTTGCCTCTTTATTTACAGCGCTTGGCTTTTTCGATAATTGGGTTAGCTTTGGTAGGGCCGGATTTATTATACCAATAACTGGATTTGCTCATGGAATGACTAGTGCAGCAATTGAGTATAGAGGAGAAGGATTAATAACAGGTATTGGTTCTAATATATTTAAACTTACTGGAAGTGTAATATTATATGGAATAGTTTCAGCATATATATTTGGTTTAATTAGATTTTTATTATTTGGAGGATAGACATATGACAATAAAATATAAAGAAGTATATGTGCATGAAACAAGTACAGTTGTAGGTCCTTATGAAAAAAAGGGACCATTAAATAAATATTTTGATGTAGCTTATGATGATTTATATGCAAAAGAAAAATCATGGGAAAAAGCTGAAGTGCAATACTTAAATAATAGTATTAATGTATTATTAAAGAAAATAAAAAAAACTACTCAAGACATTGATTTATTTATATCAGGTGATTTATTAAATCAAATAACTGCATCTTCAAAAGTAGCATCTAATTTACAAATTCCTTTTTTAGGTGTGTATAGCGCTTGTGGCACCTGGGTTGAGGCTATAATAATTGCTTCTAACATGTTAGATGCAAATCAAGCACAAAGAATTATATGTAGTACAAGTTCACATAATTTATCAGCAGAAAAACAATTTAGAAATCCAACTGAATATGGTGGGCCTAAACCTAAAACGGCAACATTTACTGCAACTGGGGGCTCAAGTATGTATTTATCAAATGAAAAATCAAATATAAGAATTGAGAGTTCGACTATAGGAAAAGTTGTTGATTTAAATCAAACAGATGTTTTTAATATGGGAGCTATAATGGCGCCAGCGGCAGCAGATACTATAAACAAACACTTAAGAGATACTAAAAGACAACCAAATTACTATGATTTGATTTTAACCGGCGATTTAGGATTGTATGGAAAAAAAATATTAATAGATTATATTAATGAGGAACATAATATAGATATAAGTAAAAATTATAATGATTGTGGTATTATGCTATATGATTTAAAAAAACAAAAACAAGTAAATGCTGGTGGTAGCGGTCCAGTATGTAGTGCTTTAGTTGTAAATGGATTAATAATTGATAAATTAAGAAAAAAAGAATTTAAAAAAATTTTATTAGTAGCAACCGGGGCCTTGTTTTCGCCAACCTTTTTATTCCAAAAAACGAGTATTCCAGCCATTGCACATGCTATAAGTTTGGAGTTGGTAGAATGATATATTTTAATGCATTTATATTTAGTGGTTTAGTATGTGTGATAGGTCAAATAATTATGGATAACAGCAAATTAACTCCGGGGCATATTACTAGTTTATTTGTTGTTACAGGAGCGTTTTTGGATCTTTTCAATATATACGATAAAATTGTCTTATGGGCAGGTGGTGGCGCTATGGTTCCAATTACTAGTTTTGGTCACTTATTAATTCATGGCGCATTAGATAAAGCAAAAGATGTGGGATTTATGGGTCTTGCTATGGGCATGTTTGATTTAACGGCCTCAGGAATTACTGCGACTATTATTATTGCTTTTTTTATGACTGCTATATTTAAAGCGAAAGATTAGTAAAAACCCTAATATTAATAAATAAACCCTAATATTAATAAATATTAGGGTTTTTTGATAGCTCAATAATTATATTTATATCATCATCATCAGCTATAATATTTTTTACTAACAATTTACATCTATCACATTTATGTATAATCTTATAACTATGTTTAAATTTTATAATGCCAATAGGTTTCAATAACCCCTTACATTTATTTTCTCTATCTCCAGGATTAATATCTATATGTATTGAATAAAGACAAAAAGGGCAATGATTTCTGGCACTATACTTTAATGGTTTAACCTTTTGATTACATATTATGCATTTAAAACCTTCGTCAATCATATTAAATTTTTTCAATATTATCACCTATAAAATTATACCATAATCCCTTATCCTTATGATATACTTAAGATGTATTAAGGAAGTGTTAACATGAAATATACAGTAATTATTAATGATTTTGAGGGTCCATTAGACTTATTGCTTCATTTAATTAAAGAATCTAAAATTGATATTTACGATATTTCCATTGAAGAAATAACAAAACAATATCTTTCATATATTACTCAAATGGAAGAATTAAATTTATCTGTTGCTTCTGAATATTTAGTCATGGCAACTGATTTAATCGAAATGAAATCCAGATTATTAATTCCTAATCAACAAATTAATGAACAAGAAGAATATGAAGAAGATCCAAGGGAAAAGTTAATTAATAAGTTGCTAGAATATAAAAAGTACAAAGAAATTACTAATGATTTTAAAAAACTAGAGGAAATGCGTAGTCAAATATATACAAAGATGCCATCTAATTTAAAGGAATATATGCCTAGTAATACAAAGGTTATTTATAATAATGATGTTAATCTTTCTGATTTGTTAAGTGCTTTTGAAAGAGTCTTAAATAGATGTAGATTAAACAAACCGCTACATACTAAAATTACCAAAAAAGAAATAACGGTGGATGAAAGAAGTAATGAAATTAGAGATATATTAAAAATAAAAAAAGAAATAGAATTTATTGCATTATTTGATGTTATGAGTAAAGATTATATTGTTGTAACTTTTTTATCAATACTTGAAATGGCTAAAAAACAAGAAATAGAAATCAAACAAGATAAATATTTCGGTGATATTATTTTAATATTAATATAAAAATACAGTATTTTCTACTGTATTTTTGATATAACTACTTATAACAATTATAATTTACGTATCAAGACTTTTGCTGTTTCTGTATTTTCGTTTTGATTTAAAGACCTTTTATTGTTCAAATAACGAGTGTATTCTTTTATTATCTCATTTGAATATTGAACTGCCTTATTAAAGAATACTCTATCATTTGGAGTTATAACAACTATTATATAAGGTGTTTCTCCTAAAACAATGCCAGCATCATTCCTTATCGTAGGCGTCCAACCTGATTTATGTGCAACTTTAATTTTGCTTCTTTCTTCTTGCTTTGTAACTGCTAAAATAGCATCCTTGATATAATTATATTTAGCATTTTCCAACATGGTGAATAATTTTGCTCCCATTATAGATTCTTTGCTATATTTCATTATTTCATTCCATACAATTGCTACTTCGCGAGATGTAATAGAGCCAAACTTAAATCCTTTGCCAAAAAGCATGGCTTTACAGCCTAAATTTCTTAGCATTTCATTATACCCAGCATGTGGAAATCTTTCTTGCAACATAATGTACGCAGCATTATCACTAATGTGCAACGATAAATAAATTAACTGCTCTAAAGTATACTCTGTGCCAAATCTGCTGTTTTGAACAGTTCCTGAACCGCCATGTCTGTGTCTTTCTCTATATGCCATTTTTTCATTAAGTGAGCCATTACCTTTTTCTATTTCTTTAAAACAATACATAGCATATGCAGCTTTAGAAACGCAAGCGGCAAATCTTACATGATCTATATTATAACCAAAGCTTAGTTTCCCATCTAAAGTTACTACATAGAAAGAATTATTTACATTATGGTTTCTAACTAAATCATCCATTCTCTTTCTTAAATCGGCACTAATAGTGAAAGTTTCATGATTAGTGTGAAATGCCGTCTTCGTAAACTTTTCATTTTTAATCCTATTGGCAATAGTTACATGAATATCCTCAACTGGTTTGATTTCGCTTACTGGTTCAGTAATAATCGGTCTTCTAAGATCTAAAGGTATATCACCACGTGTAGGCGAATCTACAGCTCTTGCAGGCACGCCATTAAAAGCTGATATGTTTTTCTTGGTTAGTTGAATATCGGCATAATAACTTGCTAAAAGACTTAGCAATGCTACAGAAACAAGTAATTTACCTTTCTTTAATATTACATTTTTAAAATGATCAATTTTAACTTCTTTTTCAATCTTTTTAAAATTATTTTTCCTAGATATATACATATAGTCCCTCCTATTGCCTAAATATTCTAACATATTTTTTAAAAATGTCAAATATTGTCATACACTTGGCAATTATTTTGTGATAATGTCACCTTAGAACTTTTTTTGAAAATGTCAATAATGTTGTTCTAATCTGTTATAAAAGGAAGATTTATTCAATATTGGAAAGATATATTGTGAATATTAAAAAGAAACTAATATAATCTGATTGCTCAAATGAAAACTAATGAAAAATTTAATAGTAAATAATTTGAATTATTTGTTATAATATTCATGGATTATATTTTATGTAAGTAATATCCATTTTCTGCTTATTATATAAATAGGTATACATAATTATAAAAACGTATATTTAGCAAATATAATATTTTGGAAAATGAATTAATATTATTAGGAAGGAAACTGGTATGAATAAATTAGCAGTATTGGAAGGGTTTTTATTTGTGGTTGGTGATGATGGATTAACAATTGAACAACTAGAAAAAATTTTAGAAATTACTAAAGAAGAAGCTAAAATGTTAATAAGTGAATTAAAAACAACTTATGAAAACAATAATAGGGGAATTACCATTAATTTTTTAGGGAATACATTTAAGCTCACTACTAAAAAAGAACATAAAGAATATTATCAAAAATTAATTGAAAATCCTACTACTAATATATTAAGTCAGTCAGCACTTGAAATTTTAGCAATTATTGCGTATAATGAACCAATAACAAGAGTGGCAATTGATGAAGTTAGAGGTGTAAGTAGTGGCCAAATGGTAAGAAAATTAGTTGCAAAAGGTTTAGTTAAAGAAATGGGGCGTTCGGAATTGCCTGGCAGACCTATTTTATATAAAACTACTAGTGAATTTTTAGATTATTTTGGCTTGTCTAGTATAGATGAACTTCCCCAAATGAAAATTGAGGAAGATACTATAGAAATAACAACTGATTTGTTTGAAACAAGATACAAAGAAGAATAACCTTCTTATTCGCCAGTGTGGTGGAATTGGTAGACGCGTCGGACTCAAAATCCGATGAGGTAAAACTTGTGCGGGTTCGAGTCCCGCCACTGGCACCAAATATGAGGAAGATGCTATCCCCTCGTAATCATAATGATTATATGGGAGTGGCATTCAAATTACATAAAACAGTTAAAAATAGATTGTTACCTAAAGAAAGGAACAATCTATTTTTATGTTGGAATTTAAAACAATAAGACATTTGAAAGCAGATGAGGAGTTTTTGAACTTCGCAGGAGAAAGATCGCCTACTATCAAAATAACTGATGGCTCAATATTAAAAATAAAGATAACTAATATTAAGACTATTAAGCCAATCATTTATGAAATGCCAGACATCAATTTAATAATCTATTATTATGCCTGTGATAATCTAAATAAAAAAAATACTACATACCAAGTCATAAAAAGTCTTATACTTTAAATCAAATAAAAGAGATTGTCAGAAATATGCTTACTTCTACTAAAATATTAGTGATTTTTTCTTTATTAAAGAGAAAGTCAGTACTTCTATGTAGTATAATATATGTAGAAGGTGATTGCATGAAAAATAACAAATTAGCCCTTTTTGAAGAAAAAGAAATCAGAAAAATTTGGAAAGATGAAAAATGGTATTTTAGTATTATAGATATAATTTTTGTCTTAACAGATAGTAATAACTCGAGAAGATACTGGAGCGATTTAAAGATAAAATTAAAAAAAGAGGGTTACAACACTGAGTTGTACGAAATTATCGTACAACTGAAGGTGCAATCTTCTGATGGAAAAAAATATAAAACTGATTGTGCTGATGCCAAGGGTGTTTTACGTATTATTCAATCTATTCCATCACCAAAAGCAGAACCTTTTAAATTGTGGCTAGCAAGTGTTGGTAGTGAGCGAATAGATGAAATTAATAATCCAGAACTAGCTATGAATCGAATGAAGGAAGTGTATGAAAAAAAAGGATATTCAAAATCTTGGATTGAGCAAAGGGAAAGAGGAATAACAACAAGACATAATTTAACTGATGAGTGGAAAGAAAGAGGAGCAAATATAGGTAAAGATTATGCAATTCTTACAAATGAAATATATAAGTCAGGTTTTGATTTAACTGCTAAGCAATATAGAGATATTAAAGGTATACATGAAAGTAGAAATTTAAGGGATTCAATGACTAACATTGAATTAGCTTTAACTAATTTAGGGGAGCTTCTGCCGTTGAAATACATAAAAAAAACAATTCTATTGGAATGAACAGTTTGAAGAAAGATGTAGCTATTGCAGGCAGAGTTATCAAAAAGGGAAAAGAAGAATTAGAAAAAGAATTACAAACTAGTGTTGTGACAAATCAAAATTTTATTAATTTAACTGATGAAAAAGACATACTTGAAATTAAATAATTTTTTTGTTATAATTTGCACATATTAAATGAGGTAACAACTATACCCTAAAGGGCACCAATGTTAAATTAATTATACTTTTACTATATATTTTTAATAAATTATTGTAATATATACTTATTTGCAAAATTGAAGGGAGTTTTGTTAATGGAAAGATTTAGTGATGTTCGCAATCTGAAATTTAATAAAACCTCTGAAGTTATAAAAGATGAGGGCACTATTAATGAAGAACTCATAATAACTTTAACCTTTAATGAGGCTACAGATTGGAAAAATACTTTAAGTGACACTAATTTGCCATCTAGAATAATTAAATTAGGTAAAATAAAAGGCTTTGGAGTTGAGGCTATTCATTCTAGCGGCATTAAAGGTAATAACCAAATAGTGGCCATTATAGATCAACCGATTGATATAAATCACCTAGAGTATTCAGGGAAAATTATTTCATATAAAAATTTTTCATCTAAACAAATGTCTAGTATGCACGGACCAGCTGTCACTAGTTTATTAGTTGGTAATGAGATTGGAGTGGCCCCTAATTCCAAAGTAATATATGCAGGAGTCCCAGCGTGGAAAAATGACGCATTATATGAAGTAAAGGCACTAGAGTGGATATTAGAAGAAAACAAAAAATTACCAAAAGAAAAGAAAATTAAATTTGTTTCAGTATCATCAGCGCCATCATGCAAAAGCGTTAGAGAAAAAAACAGCGAACTCTGGATGCCAATGGTTGAAAAGGCATCTAAAGAGGGGATTGAGGTAATAGATTGTACACAAGAAAAATATAAAATAGGAGCAGCGTATTATACAAATATTCACGATAAAAACAATTGGGATAATATTGAACCAGGCTGGCCGAATAATAATAAACAATATAATATTAATCAAAAACAAATATTAGTGCCAACATCATTAAGAACAGTCGCTGAAGCATACGGCGATAATAATTATGGGTATACATATATTGGAGAAGGTGGATTAAGTTGGGGGATACCATTTATGGTAGGAACTTTACTACTTGGTTCAGAATTCTGCCCTCAATTAACAGCAAAAGAATTAATAAATTATTTATATGAAAGTTGTTATGTAAAAAACGAAAATAAGTATATTAATCCAGTTGCTTTTTTGACATTAATTAAAACATATAATTGTAAAGGAGACAAACATGAAAATATATTTTGATATGGACGATGTGGGGAATGAATTAAATAAATATTTATATGAGGTTTATAATAAAGATTTTAATGATAATCGTTGTGGCAGAGATAGTGATTGTTTTTATATTGAACATAATCCTGGTATAAAAGCAAGCGCAGAATATTTTATCGAAATCTTAGCTACTGAGGGTGTTTTTATAAATTTAAAACCTAATCAGGGTTATATTGATATAATTGAAAAATTAATTGATGAAAACTATGATGTTCGTATATTAACTTATCCACAATGGAAGAGTAAATACTGTATGAATGAAAAGGTAGAGTGGATAAGAAGACATTTGCCGTTTGTTAATTTGGATAATTTAATATTTACTCGTTTAAAAGAAGAAGTAGCTGCTGAAAATAGAATATTAATTGATGATAACCCTAGTCATTTAAAGAAATGGGAAGAAAATGGTGGTATAGGTGTTGCTTATGGCAAAAATAAATACACTGATAATTGGAATGGATATCGAGTAAATAATTTTGAAGAATTTTATCAATTAATTAAACAATTAGAAAAAGATAAGAATGCATTTCAATTAATTAAACAATTAGAAAAGGATAATAATACATTAGGTTAGTAATTATAGAGTTCTTTTTTCTTTCTTTATTCATATAATTATTATGAATAAAATAATAGAGGAGGACTAAATATGGAAATGCTTAAAGTTTCATCTAAATCTAATCCTAATTCAGTGGCTGGAGCACTCGCTAATGTATTTCGTGAAAAAGGAATTGTTGAGATACAAGCAATTGGTGCTGGAGCACTAAATCAATCAATTAAAGCAATAGCTATAGCGCGAGGGTTTGTAGCGCCAAGTGGTAAAAATTTAGTATGCACCCCAGCTTTTGCTGATATTGTTATTGATGGTGAAGAAAGAACTGCAATAAAACTTATTGTTGAAGCAAGATAAAACCCTAATATAGGGTTTTTAATATGTAATTTTGTTGAGTTTTTATGAAGAAAAAATTTCAAGATGTAAAAACAAATTCATTAATTTCTACATCTTTAATAGAGTTATGTGCTAGCACATTAGTAATGCCGTTGCGACCTAATATAAAAATATAGTATATACACCACTATGCTTCTTTCTTTAATATATCTTTCATTATGACATTATCATAAATTAATTATAGATATTTAGTATATAATTCTTTACAATAACAATTGAAGATGTTAATATATATTTCATAGAAATTCTATATGTATATGGGCTGATTACTAGATTTAATAAAATATACGAATAATTAATTACATAGTGATAATTTATTATATTATAATAATAAAAATATAAATGAAAGGGATCTATTTAATAGTTAATTTAACCATAATTAGATTATATGTGATTATATGAAGAATAGTTTGTACAATATATTGGGGCTTAAAAGAAAGGCATCAATAGAAGAAATAAGAGGGGCATTAAGAGAAAAAAGCAAAGAAATTATGTCTTGTAAAATTAGTATGCCGGAGAAAATGGGAAAGTTAAATCCGGTTTTAGATGCTTTCAATATTTTATCTGATCCAATTAAGAAAAAAGCCTATGATTTAGAACTTGAGAAAGCTTTGAAAAAGCAAACTTCCAATAAAAAAGAAACTTTCAACATTAAAAGTAATATTGCATTAATAGAACCATTTTTAAAAATGTTAGGTTATAAAATAAAAATATTAAACAATTCCATAGCTATATGTGATTTAAATGATAATATTATTGATTTTATGTCTGTAATAGAAAAAACAGAATATGGTATTGGTGCATTATCGCAAATAGGTGATACAAAAATTATGTATATAGGTGTAGTGACTTTGTCTGAATTATCATCAAGGCAAAAATATAATAATCAAATAGTGGTAAAGCAAGGGACGAAAGCAATCATAATTGAAATTGAGGGAGTTATTAATAGCAATAGAAAACCAAATGTTAAAATTTTGATTACTGACCCAAGTAAAAAATATACATTTAATTCCCTATTTGTATCACTTGATACATTTGTAGTTGAGATTGATAATCAAATCCCGATTGATAGTGAGTTGCTAATAGGAATAAATAGAAGTTTTTATTATAATAGTATTTCTAAAAACATATTTAAACCAGATGTATACAAATACGTTGAATATGATGGCGAAAAAGCTAATAGTATAATATTCCGAGATAGTTTAGAGGAGGAACCAAATGGTAAAATATTAGATATTAGTTCCTACGTGAATAGTGAATGTAATGAACTGGCTATATCAAAAGTTAAGGATGATGAAACAAGTTTGGTTGCGAGACAGATAATATCTTATGGTAGAGTTAAAAATCTTATTAATTATGTAGCCAATAATATGGAAAAGAATTTACCAGGCATTAAAAATTATCTGACGGCCCAATTTAATCTATTTAAAGAAATTAGTGATACAATAAATGTAGAATCATCTTATGAAAATTTATATCTTGAACAAGTATTAAACAATTTTCCACTTTCTCATTGTGATTTTCAAAGTGAGAAAAAGCCAGTTCTAAATCGTCAATATAAAATCAGAAGAAGGAAGTATTAATTATTTGAAAATCTTATATTTTAATAATATTTATTTCCATTTATATACAGTAAACTAGATAAATTGTTTGACATAATAATGGATAAATGCTAAACTATATGCATAAATCTGCGAGAGAGAATAGTAATAAAAATATTTATAATAGAGAACTAGTGGTTGGTGTAAACTAGTATAAATGTTTTATGAATCAACTCTTGAGTGAAATGATGAATTAAGTATTCATTTCCGGTATATTCCGTTATATAAATTAAGATACATGTATATCATGTAATTAGGATGGCACCACGACACCTCGTTCCTATTGTTGGGAAGTTAGGTGTTTTTTATTTATAATTAGAGAGGATTGATTGTATGTTGGATATTAAAAGAATAATAGGGGAAAAAGAGAAAGTAGAACGTGCTTTATTGAGAAGAATGAATAGTATTTCATTTGACGATGTAATTAGTTGGTATAATGAAAGAACATCTATTTTAGTAAAATATGAAGAACTAAAGGCTAATAAGAATAAGATGTCTAAAGAAGTCGGCGAATTAAAAATAAAGGGCGAAGATATAAGTTATATTTCTTGTCAGATGAAAAATATTAATGATGAAATAGATAAATTGGCAAACGAAATAACTGAATTAGAAGAAAAAACAAAAGAATTTTTAATGGAACTCCCTAATATACCAGACGAGGATTTGGCAGATGGTGGCAAGGAAAATAATGAAGTGATTAGAACTCATGGCAAAAAACCTAATTTTGCTTTTAAAGTTCAAGACCATGTATCTTTAACATCAAGTTTAAATTTAGTAGATCATGAAAGAGGAACTAAATTAAGTGGTAATGGGTACTGGATATATAAGGGACTAGGCGCAAGATTGGAGTGGGCATTATTAAACTATTTTATTGATATTCACTTAAAGAATGAATATGAATTTTTGCTTGTTCCTCATATATTGGGTGAGAAATGTGGGATAGCTGCGGGTCAGTTCCCTAAATTTAGGGACGATGTATATCATTTAGTAGATGGAGGCTTTTTATTGCCTACTGCTGAGACTGCTATTATTAATTATCATTATAATGAAATATTAGAATATCGTGAACTTCCTAAAAAATATTTCTCTTATACGCCTTGCTATCGTAAAGAAGCGGGGAGTCACAGGGCAGAAGAAAGAGGTACTATAAGAGGGCATCAATTTAATAAAGTTGAAATGTTTTGTTTTGCTACTAAGGAACAATCTGATTTTATATTAGAAGAACTAGTTAACAATGCAGAAGTTATTTTAAAAGGTTTAGGGCTTCATTATCGAGTTAGTAAACTTGCGGTTCAAGATGTTGGTGCATCAATGGCTAAAACATATGATTTAGAAGTTTGGATACCAAGTATGAACCAATATAAAGAAGTATCTAGTGTGTCTAATGCGAGAGATTATCAAGCAAGACGTGGTATGATTAGATATAAAAATATAGATGGTGTAAACGAATATGTGCACACTTTAAATGGTTCAGGACTTGCTACTTCTAGAGTATTGCCAGCTATTTTAGAGCAATATCAAAACGAGGATGGTAGTGTAACTATCCCTGAGGTATTAAGGCCTTATATTGGTGGTATGGAAAAAATTACTATTGATAAATAAGTTTTATTATAATTGAATGGGTGAGTTTAAAGAGGCATAGGATGCAAAAACCAGATATGAAAAAAGAAGATAACAACAGCATAATTTATTTGCTATTTTTGATATTGATTTAGGCCACGTATAAAAGCCTTCAACTTAAGGATAAAATATTGATTAGTAGAGAGTGACATGATATTATTAAAATGGGAGGCACACTTATGAACAAAAAAGGTTTTACCTTATTGGAAATATTAGGAGCAATAACAATATTAGGAATTTTACTAGTTATAGCAGTGCCAAGAATAAATAATATTATTGATAATGCTAGAATAAATGCCCATATACAAAATGAGGCGGCCTTTGTAAGAGCTGCAAGAACATTTGCAACAGCAAATAATCACTTATTACCATCTAATGTAGGCGGAACAAGAGAAATAAGATTAAGTGATTTAAGAACGAATAATAAAATTGATGTAATAAGGGATCCAAATAACCGTAATATAGAATGTAGTGGATATGTGTTAGTAACAAGATTAGAAAATAATCAATTAGATTTTACGCCTCATTTAAAATGTGGGAATCAAAACTGGATAGATGAT
>DBNY01000010.1 GCA_002299475.1 Caryophanales bacterium UBA660
GTTTTTGCTGTCAAACTCAAGTTTTTTACAATATAAATCATAACCATACATCTTTTTCACGAAACACAAAAAGCAATCTTTCGATTGCTTTTAACAATCAACATCGCATTGGTGCGATGGCTTTATCATTTGGAGCGGACGAAGGGAATCGAACCCTCACAGTCAGCTTGGAAGGCTGAGGTTCTACCATTAAACTACATCCGCATTAAAGTAGGTATTTTTAATTATACCTATTTTTTATTGATTGTCAATATTATTTAAATGATGTATGTAATCATTTAATTTATTTCAACAATATTGCCTAAATTTTAACTAGGTTCTATTAATGATAGACTTACTCTTCCTTTATCAACAAATATATCTAGAACATAACAGTCAACAATATTACCAACATTAACTACTTCTAATGGATGTTTTATATATTTGTTAGTAAGTTTTGAAATATGGGCTAAACAATCATTTTTTAATCCAATATCAATAAAAACGCCAAAATCAACTACATTCCTAACTGTACCTTGTAATTTCATTCCAACCTTCAAGTCTTCTACAGTTACAATGTCACTTCTTAATAACGGCTTAGGTAACCCATCCCTAAAGTCCCTATTTGGTTGCTTTAATACACTAATAATATCTGCTAAAGTATATTTATCCACCCCCAATTCTTCACTAAAATTTGCTATATCAACGTTATTTAACTTTTCATTTAGTATATCTGTTTCTAAATCAGTTAAATTCAATTGTAATCTTTCTAGTATTTTATAAGTAATATCGTAACTTTCCGGATGAATTCCTGTCTTATCTAACGGATTAACAGAATCCGGTATTCTAATAAATCCTATCGCTTGTTCGTATATTTTTTTTGTGATACCAGATATTTTTTTAACATCTTCTCTAGATTTTATTTTGCCATCAGCATCCCTAAATGTAATAATTTTTTCTATCGTTTTTTTATTAAGTCCTGACACATATTTTAATAAAGGCTGACTTGCTGTATTTATGTTTACCCCAACTTGATTAACAACTTTACTAACAACAAAATCAAGCGTTTCATTTAATTTCTTTTCAGCAACATCATGTTGATATTCGCCAACCCCAATGCTCTTTGTATCTATCTTTATAAGTTCACTTAATGGATCTTGCAATCTTCTAGCAATGCTAATTGCACTTCTTTCCTCAACGTTCAAATTAGGGAATTCCTCTATAGCAATCCTGCTAGCAGAATATACGCTAGCACCCGCCTCACTAACTATAATATACTTTATTTCTTTATCTATATCTTTTATTACAGATGCAATAAACATTTCACTTTCGCGAGAAGCAGTCCCATTTCCAATAGCAATTATATCAATATTATATTTTTTCACTAAGTCTATAATTTGTTTCTTGCTTTTTTCAATTTCATCACTTGGTTTGTGCGGATATATTACACTAATATCAAGTAATTTACCAGTATTATCAATAACAGCTAACTTACAGCCCGTTCTAAAGGCTGGATCAAATCCTAATATTACCTTATCCTTTAGTGAAGGTTGCAACAATAGTTTTTCAATGTTCTTGCCAAATACATCAATAGCTACATTTTCACTTCCTTCTTTTAATTCACTTCTTATCTCTCTCATAATACTAGGGCCAATTAATCTTTTATAGCTATCCTCTATTGCAGCTCCAACATAAGGGACAACCCATGAATTATTATTATTAATTATTTGATTTTTTAAATAATCAATTATAATTAATTCATCTACACTAATATTAACAACTATTATTTCTTCTCTTTCAGCTCTATTAATTGCCAGTACTCTATGGGCTTTTATAGTTTTTACATCTTCTTTATAATTATAATACATTTCATATACATTATTTTCATCAGTAACATTTTTTTTCAATTTCGTCTCAATGATGCCATTTCTAAATATATAACTTCTAATCCATTTTCTAAAAACAGCATTTTCACTAATCCATTCAGCAATAATGTATTTTGCCCCACTAATCGCATCTTCACTTTTATTTACTTTATCATTAATATATAATTTTGTTATTGAATCAAGGTCACCATTTTTAGGAAAACTCATAATAAGCTTCGCCAACGGCTCTAGCCCATTATTAATTGCATCACTAGCCTTGGTTCTTTTCTTTTCCTTATATGGCTGATACAAATCTTCAACCTCAACTAACTTAGAAACCTCCAATATCTTAAACCTTAAGTCATCGGTTAATAATTCTTTTTCATTAATTAATTTTATTACCTCTTCTTTTCTTTTTAATAAATTCACTTGATATTGATACACTTCATTAACGTTTCTAATTACTTCCTCATTTAAATTGTCGGTCATTTCTTTCCTATATCTAGCAATAAACGGTATCGTATTATTTTGATTTAACAACTCTACTACGTTCTTTACTTGATATTCTTTTATATTTAAATTATGACTAATTTCTTTAATTATATTATAATTCATATTTCCCTCCATTATCATCGCTACTAATTATATCTCTTTTAAAAAGCATAAGCAATAAAATGTAAGTGTTTAATCTATATAAATATAAAAAACTCTTATGTTATAAGAGTTTGCTTATTTATGGAGCAAATGACGGGAATCGAACCCGCATCTTCGCCTTGGCAAGGCAACATTCTACCATTGAACCACATCTGCGCAAAATCATTATAACAAAAATAATTGCATTGAGCAACAATTTACAAATTTTATTGCAAAATATTGTGTAAATATACTTAATAAAAAAATTTCATCCCACAATACTGCTTAAGTATATTAATTAAAATTTTTATAATATTAATTTAAGGCTTTTATTATTTAATAAAAAAAAATATTACATAAAATATTTTAGAAGGGGGGGAAAATATTTTGAGGTTTGAAGAAAAAGATTTTGAAAAAGAAATATTTGGCGAACCAAATGACTTAGGATTTGAAACAGATGAATTAGAAATAGATAATATTCACGAAGAAGATAAAAAACCTAAAAAAGATAATAGCTGTGTAGTAATTAATATTATTACTAAATGTAGGAATCATAACCATTTGGAAGAAAACAAAAGATTTTGTAAAATTCATAAAAACAAAAAGAAAGACTATTGTGTAGTAGTTAATATTATTACTGAATGTAAAGACTAAACCATCTTTCTAATGTGTTTTCAACTAATGAAATATAGCTTTTTATCAATTAATCTCTTGCTACATTATATGTATCTTTATTTAACAAATAACTAGCAAATGTCCATTTTTCTATTAAATCATTGTCAAATAATATGTTCATGAAGATAAAGAACAAAATGCATTATTAGATACTCTAATTTAAAATATATATATATACGCATTACAATAAATATAGATGCAATTTAAGTAAAAAACTGTAAGAAATAATCCTTACAGTTTTCGTATACTATTAAATATTTTTTTATAATCCACCTTAATGCATTCGTGATAAATAGGAGCAATTTTAAATGTTAATATGAATGCAAATATTACTGCAAATCCACACATAATTGATGCCACCGCTACCCTAGTACTAGGAATAAAAATATAAACAATGGTAAGGGGTAAAATAAATGATAAATATCCTATAATAAACCATTTCAGGGCTTCCTTAATTTTTTGCTTATTATTAGATTTTATTCCCTTAAGTGATTCCCATATGCCCAAAAGTAAAAAGCCAAAATAATAATATCCATATAAAGTATATGCACCAGAATTAATATCTAATATAACATAATTACCACCACAAATAACATTTTCTATAGAGTTTGGCATTAATACAAAGTATGTTGCAAAGGCAATAGCCATGAAAAAGCCAATTTTTATTAAAGGGGTGCGGTTATTTAATCTAGTAATCAAATATAGGCCAAGAACTGGTAAAAACGTTATAGCAAATAACCCTATTCAAGCCCAGACTAATAAATCCGTACCCTCACATATTTGATATTCAGACAATTGAAAGATTGCCAAAAAAAGAAGCACTAATACAATAGCAAAATCAGATTTAGCTTTTAGACTTTTAATAAATACATATATAGCCAGAATCATTTCTATAATAAATGTAGCAAGCATGACAGGAGGCGAAAAACAATTTAATGTTACACGCTCTTCTTTATTTTTTTTAAAATTTAAAAACTTATTTACTACCATTATATACACCCACAAATCAAATTAATTTTTTCCATTATATCACGGATAATTTCACTTGTGAATAGTTGACAATTAAAAATAATTGATTTTTAATTTGACTGTGAATAGTAATTTGTTTTTTCATAAATCTATACTTTTATATTAACAATTACACCTGCATAAATGTTAAAAGCATCATTGAATGCTGAGAACATCAAATTATTAATAAATATTCTGTGCTGCTATTCAAAAATCAGACTAGCACTTCCTAATATTGCCACTATATACTTTGTTTTGGCATGGTAAAATCCAAAGACAGAATTAACTTTTTTGATATTATCCTCTATTATTAATTTTTCTTTTGTTATTTGTAATTTTACACCTTCCTTCTTTACAAATCGAGTAGAGACTAATAATTATAATACTTCGTCCCTCTCACAC
>DBNY01000036.1 GCA_002299475.1 Caryophanales bacterium UBA660
GAATGGGGAGCAGTAGCATACTTATCAAACTCAAATCGAGGAAAAGATGCAATAGAAGTATGGATAAACCCAAACCAAAATTATATAACTGGGTGCGCTGGTACAAGTGCATCAGCAGCTCAAACCACAGTGTGCGAACAACACCATACAACAAACGGAGTACAAGCATCAACAAATGGCAATATAACTGGCGTTTATGACATGAGTGGCGGAGGTAGAGAGTACGTATCCGCATATGTTAATAACGGACATGCTAATTTAACTAATGGTATACAGATAATTAATGCTGATTCAAGATATAAAGATATATATGCTGTGGGTGCAATAGATGATCAAATAAGCAATTATAATTTAACAGAAAGTATAAAAGGTGATGCTATATGGGAAACTAGTAGCAACATTGGTGGTTTTTTTTCTTGGTTTGGGGAATGGGCATGGATGATTCATGGTAGCGTCCCTTGGCTTATGCGAGGTGGCGAGGCTTCAGTAGGTATTAGTTGCGGTACTTTTCATTTTGGTGCTCAGGATGGCACTGTGAATAGTGGACGTAATTTCCGCCCCGTTTTAGTTGTGGGACCATCTTTTTAAAATGTGTAACAATAATATTTTATTAATATTAAAAGGAAATTGAAAAAAAATGTAGAATATATGTATAGGGGAATGGTATATGACATTACTTACTAATCATGAAATTAATGAAATTAGAAATGCTGTTGATATTGTTGATATTATTGGTGAATATATTCCATTGATTCAAAAAGGAAGAAATTTTTTTGGAATATGTCCATTTCATAGTGATCATAATCCTAGTATGAGTGTTTCGCGTGAGAAACAAATATATAAGTGCTTTAGTTGTGGGGCAAGTGGTAACGTATTTACTTTTATAATGGAATATGAAAATGTTGATTTTATAGAAGCTTTAAATTTTCTTGCTAATAAAGCAGGAATTAAAATTAATAAAAATGTGTTGCGTTCTAAAAATAAAGATGTTCATGGAAAATTGTTTGAAATACACGACATAAGTACTAAATATTATCAAAATAATTTAAATACTAGTAGTGGCATAAAAGCTAAGAAATATTTGAAAAATAGAGATATTTCGGAGGATATTATAAAGGAATTCCAAATTGGATTTGCTAATGATAAAATGGATATTTTGACTAATTTATTATTAAGTAATAAATTTACTGAAAAAGAAATTATTGATAGTGGTATTAGTAATAAAAACGATTTAGGCTTTAATGATGTATTTATTAATAGAATAATGTTTCCGCTATGGGATACTTCTGGTCGTGTGATTGGATATAGTGGCAGGGTTTATACTGATACTGATATGGCTAAATATGTTAACACTAAAGAAACTAATATATTTAAAAAGGGAATGCTTTTATATAATTATCACAGAGCGAAGGAAGAAATAAGAACTAAGAAGTCTCTTATTCTTGTAGAAGGCTTTATGGATGTAATTAGGTGTTATAGTGTTGGCATTAAAAACGTTGTCGCTATTATGGGGACAAGCATTACAGAGCAACAAATGAATTTAATTAAAAAATTATCTAATAATGTTATATTATGTTTTGATGGTGATAGCGCTGGTAATAATGCTACATTTGTTTGTGGTGATTCTTTAAGCAAAAGTGGAGTAAATCTTAAAGTTATTAGTTTAAGTGATAGTTTGGACCCTGATGAATATATTCAAAAATATGGCAAGAAAGCATTTGAGTTAGCAACTGAAAATGCGGTTTCTTTTATTGACTTTAAATTAAATTATTTAAAATCAGATAAAGACTTTAATAATAGTGATGATATAGCAAAGTATGTTAATGAAGTTTTGTTAGAAATTAGTAAAATTACTGATGAAATAAAAGTTGAATTGTTATTAACTAAAATAAGCAAAGAATTTTTGTTATCTAAAGAAACACTAGTTAACAAGTTAAATAAACATTTAAAAGTGGAAAAACAAAAAACAAGAAAAGATAGTAGTATAATAATAAAAGTTGAATTTAAAAATAAATATCATCAAGCAGAATTAAGATTGCTTTATTATATGCTAAAAGCTAAAGAAATTATAAGAATGTATGAGTGTAATGTTGCATATCTTCCGAGCCCACATTGTAGAATGCTTGCTAATGAAATTATTTCTTATTCAAATGAATATGGCGAAATAAATATTGCCGATTTTATCACTTATTTAGGAGATAAAAGAGAATTAATTAATTTAATTACTGAATTGGAAATAGATAGTATTAAAGATGATTATTCTATGGAGGAAATAGAAGATTATATTAATACATTGAAGGAATATAGTGTTAAAAATGAGATTAAGAGATTGGAAAGTTTAATGAAGAGTGAATTTGATATTTTTAAAAAAGCTCTGCATGCTGAAAATATTAGAAAATTAAGAATTGAGGAGTGATATTAATGTTAAACGAGATAAAAACATTAGAAGAAAGAAAACAAAAATTATATAAATTGGGTAAAAGCAAGGGTTTTATTACGTATGAACAGCTAGCTGATGAATTAAGGGGATTAGATTTAGATAATGAAAGTTTAGATAATTTATATAATTTTTTTAATGGTGAAGGAATTGAAATTGTTTATGATGATAATGAAGCTGATGTGGATGTAGTTATTGTAAATGATGAAATGATTTTTGATGAGGATTTTACAATACATAAAGATATTAAAATTAATGATCCGGTTAGAATGTATTTAAAGGAAATAGGGCGGATTAGTTTGCTTACTTCTGAAGAAGAAATTGAACTGGCTAAAAGAGTTGAACTTGGTGATAACCAGGCTAGAAATATTCTTGCTGAATCTAATTTAAGATTAGTAGTTAGTATTGCTAAAAGGTATGTGGGGCGTGGAATGTTATTTCTTGATTTGATTCAAGAAGGTAATATTGGATTAATGAAGGCGGTTGAAAAGTTTGATCCAACAAAAGGATATAAGTTTTCAACATATGCTACTTGGTGGATAAGGCAAGCGATTACTAGAGCAATTGCTGATCAAGCAAGAACGATAAGAGTTCCGGTTCACATGGTAGAAACTATTAATAAACTAGCTAGAATTCAAAGACAGTTAACGCAAGAATTAAATAGGGAGCCAAACGAAGATGAATTAGCACAAAAAATGAATGTTTCTGTTGAAAAAATAAGAGAGATATATAAGATATCACAAGAACCTATATCGCTTGAAACACCAATTGGAGAAGAAGACGATTCACATTTGGGTGATTTTATTAAAGACGAACGTACAACTAGTCCAGAAGAATATGCTACTATTGAGATGCTAAAGGAAGAATTATCTAATGTATTAATGACTTTAACTGATAGAGAAGAACAGGTATTAAGATTAAGATTTGGACTTAATGATGGGCAGTGTAGAACATTAGAGGAAGTTGGAAATATATTTAATGTTACAAGAGAACGAATTAGGCAGATAGAAGCGAAAGCATTAAGAAAGTTGCGTCATCCATCTCGTTCTAGAAAATTAAAGGATTTTTTAATTGATTAATATGAAATTTTCATTAAGGACAAAAACTATAGCATCTTTGATTAAGGAAAACAGTCAAGTTATAGATATTGGCTGTGATCATGCATTATTATCAATTTATTTAGTTAAATATAAAAATATAAGTGAAATGATTGCTAGTGATATAAGTATTAAGGCACTAAAACAGGGGGAGGCCAATATTAAACAGCATCACCTGCAAGATAGAATTATCTTAAGAAATAATGAAGGATTAAAAGCAATTGAAAATAATGAAATTGATACTATTGTGATTTCTGGATTAGGTGGGAACACAATTGTAAATATACTTAATAAAGATAAATGCCTATTAAAGAATGTTAATAATATTATTTTGCAACCAAATAATAATATATACATTGTAAGAAAAAGTTTATGTAAATTGGGATATTTTATAGAAGAAGAAAAAATCATAAAAGAGAACAATATTATTTACATAATTGTTTCTTTTAAAAAGGGGAATGTAAAGTATAGTTGTAAACAATTATATTTTGGTCCGTTTTTATTAAATAAAATGGATTTGCTATTTAAAGAATTATATAAAAACGAGGCAAATAAATTAATAAATACTTATAAAAATATTCCGTGGAAACACTTATATAAAAAATTATATATATTATACAAACTAAATTTTATTAAAGGCGTTATTAAGCAATAAAAATAGAGTAATCAACTCTATTTTTATCATATTAAAGAAAAAAGTTAGGAATATTAGCATTATTATTGGGATTGCTTGCATTATTATTTATCGTTTGGGAACTTGTATTCATATTGTTTGACTGATTAGAATTAATTTTGTTAAGCTCGGTAAAAACTTTAAACATTGTTTTGGTATTTTTATATATAGGTCCAATCTGATAAATAATTGGAATTGCCTGATTAATAATGCTAATTGTTTTTTGTGTATTATTTAATATGTTACTCCAATCAACTTTTGGTTTAGAAAGATAAGAAATTGGGTAGTTAGGAGAAGATTGATACATTCTTCTTTGTGAAAACATAGTATACCCCCTCAAAATAATATATGACTTTTTACAAAAAAGGTTTTAAAAAATAGATATTTGTGTTATAATTTTTATAATAATAGGAGGTAAGAAGCATATGAACATTAGATTTTTCCTATATCCTTTTCGTTATACATATTATTTTATCTCATACGCACTTATCTTTCCTTTACTTTTAATTCAATATTTTTTATTTGGTTTATATATTATATTTAAATATTCAATTACTTCAACTAGTGATGTGCTTACATTTTTGTTGAAAAAGGCATATAATATCATTTTTTTTATTATGATAAAAATGAAATTGATATTATATTTACTGTTCAGTTATTTATTTTATGTATTTAGATTGTTTTTCTGCGGATTAAAATTTTTAATTAAAAATTTATTTATGTTAATTGGCAAAACACTAAAGTTAATTATATTTGCTATTGGTAAAACAATTAAAATAACGATACTAATTATAACAAAAACTATCAAAATATTTCTATTAGTTCTTAGCAAGATATTTAGGATATTATTAATAATTATTAAAAAAATATTAATAATTATTAAGAAAATAATTAAAATCACCACCTTAATTATTACCCAATTAATGAAAATAGTTATTTTGATTATTCGTTCATTTTTTACAGGAGTACATGTTATATTTAACTCTTTATATAAATATATAAGTATAGTATTAGATTTATTATTAAAGCTTTAAATTTAATGTTTGGTAAGATTATTAAGTATATTATATATATTATTAAAATGTGTGTAGTAGCCATTAAAAAACTTTTGAGCCAGGCATTAATAATCATAATAAATTATATTAAGATAATATTCAATGAAATATTAAAATTGTATAATCAATTCGTAAAATTGGTTGAGCAGTCATTTGCAGCTGTTGCTTATGTGATTAAAAATTATAAAGCGATAATTAAAAATGCAATTAATAAGGTTATTGATGCAATCAAGGATAGTATAACGAAGATTAAACAATACTTTATTAATTGGTATAATAGTTTTGCTTTTGTTAAATATTTGAAAAACAAGAGTGACTTCCAACGTAAAATATTATTGATTGATTTTTCGGATGAAAATATTGAGCGTAGTGACAAAAAAACTTCATATAGATATGTTGCCAAAAATATTGATGGTAAAATTGTTAGCGGTTATTTTGATGCTTACTCTAAAATCGATGTTCATTCCTTTTTAATGGCAGAGGGGTCGGAAGTTTATAAAATTGAAACTTCTAAGTATATTCAATATATGGCTTCTTTGGGAAAAAATAACAGTTATCGAATTAGTTATAAGGATCTGGCTTTTGCATTAACGCAGTTAGCTACTTATATCAAGGCGGGCATTCCGCTAGTGGATTCTATTAAAATTTTAGCGAAGCAAACAAGACACACACAAAAGAAAAAAATTTTTGAATCTGTTATATATGAAATAGTAATGGGGGCAACCTTTAGTGAATCTTTAGAAAAACAAGGACCTGCCTTTCCTAGATTGCTTATTAACATGGTGAAAACATCTGAAATGACTGGACAGATATCAGATATTCTAGAACAAATGGCTATATATTATGATTCTGCTCAAAAAACAAGAAGTCAAATGATTTCGGCTATGGTATATCCAATAGTAGTGTTTTTTTTGGCAAGTGGGGTTATTACTTTCGTTATGATATTTATTGTTCCAAGGTTTGTTGAAATGTTTAGAAATATGGAGAAGGAATTGCCATGGATTACCTTATTAGTTATTAATACAAGTGACTTCTTACAAAACAATATTCTTTATCTGTTTATTGGTTTTATAATTTTGATTGTAATATTTAAGTTTTTATTTTCATCGATTAAAGCTTTTAGATATATTATCCAATGGCTTCTTATGCATATGCCAGTTATGGGTAAAATTATTATTTATAATGAAGTTACTATGTTTGCTAAAACTTTTGGATCCTTACTAACACATAATGTATTTATTACTGATAGTATGGAAATATTGAGTAAAATTACTAATAATGAAATATATAAGTTTTTAATATTTGATACGATATCAAATTTAGGTAGAGGCGAATTAATTTCAAGGTCTTTTAGAAATCATTGGGCATTTCCAATAATCGCATATGAAATGTTAGTTACTGGCGAAAGAACTGGGGAAGTGGGTATGATGATGAATAAGGTTGGCGATTACTATTCTGAGCAGCATAAACTTGCTATATCGCAGGTTAAGACCTTTATAGAACCGATCATGATTATATTTTTAGCATTGATTGTTGGTGTTATATTATTAGCTATTATTATTCCTATGTTCTCAATGTATCAACAATTTTAGAAGGAGTTTTTATGGGTGAGTTATATTACATAATTTTATTATTTCTATTTGGTTTAATCTTTGGTTCCTTTTTTAATGTAGTGGGGTTTAGATTGCCATACAATAAATCAATTGTATATCCATCATCTCACTGCCCTAAATGTAAAAAAAGATTAACAGTGTGGGAGCTTATTCCTTTAGTGTCATATATTATACAATTAGGAAAGTGTCGTAATTGTGGTCAATATATTTCAATTAGATATCCTATATTTGAGTTATTTACAGGAATAATGTTTGTATTATCATATATTGTATTTGGTTTTACACCTGATTTTATAATATCATTAACTTTTATCTCGGCTTTAATTATAATTATGATAAGTGATTTTCATTCTATGACAATACCAGATGAAGTATTAATTGTATCTTCAGCTCTAATAATTATTCAATTTTTTATATTTGAAAATTATATTATGGCACTATTATCTATTGGACATGGTTTGTTAGCATTTTTATTTATGTGGTTTATTAAAATTATTGGTGATTTTTTCTTTCAAAAAGAATCTCTTGGTGGTGGAGATATTAAATTAATGTTTCTAATAGGGTTAGTTTTACGTATTGAACTTAGTATTATAGTTATAATTTTAGCGGCCTTTATTGCGTTGCCATTTGCGTTATTAGTTTTGTTTATTAAGAAAACTAATATAATATCTTTTGGTCCTTATTTAGGGATAGCTGCTATAATTTTATATTTATTTCAAATTGATATATATAATATTTATAATATTATTTTATATCGTATGTAACAAATAAAAAACAGGTGAATTTTTAAAATATATAGTTCACCTGTTTTTATTTGTAATTTTATTGCCAAATATATTATTTATTTTTAATTAGTTATTGTTTCTATGCTGTTTCTTTTAATGCTATTATCAATTTCTATATGTAAGTTACTTTCTTTCATTGATGATGTTTGACTAAAACTATTTTCTTCATCAAATTCAATTAATTTTAGTATTTCTTCTAATGTTGTCAGGCCGCCAAGTACTTTTTGTAATCCGTCTTGTAACAAGGTAGTAACATCGCTTTTATATACTAACTCTCTTAGTCTTTCTTTTTTAATTCCATTTGATATTGCATCTCTAATTGTTTCATTTATTTTTAGCACTTCATGGATCGCAATTCTACCTCTATATCCGTTGCCACATTCTTCACAATTACCAGCAACAGGTATGGAAGTTACATCTTTTCCAAGAACTGTCTTAAACATATTTTTCTCATATTCATTAGGCGCTCTTAGTTTCTTACATTTTTCACATAATTTACGTGCTAATTTTTGCGAAACAATCCCAGCCAATGCACTTGCTAATAAGTATCTTTCAACTTCCATATCAAGTAAACGTTCTATAGTATTTAAGGCATTATTAGTGTGAAGTGTAGATAATACTAAATGTCCTGTAATAGATGCTCTAACTGCTATTTTAGCCGTTTCGGTATCTCTAATTTCTCCAATCATGATTATATCTGGGTCTTGACGTAATATTGAGCGAAGACAATTAGCAAAGGTAAGCCCAATTTCACTATTAACTTGTACTTGGTTAATTGTTTCTAGTTCCATTTCAATTGGATCTTCAACAGCAATTAAATTTCTATCTTTAGAATTTAATTTTTGTAGTATTGCATAAACCGTTGTTGATTTACCACTTCCGGTAGCTCCAGTTACTAAAATAATACCATTAGGTAATCCAATTATATCAGCCATTTTTTTATAATTTGTTTCACTAAAACCCAAGTATTCTAATCCTTTTAAACTCATTGTATAATCTAAAATACGGATTACTATTTTTTCACCTAAATTAGTAGGTAAACTTGATACACGCAGATCTAAATTAGTATTTTTAAGTTGTGTTTTTATTGCGCCATCCTGTGGTAATCTAGATTCAGTAATATTCATTCCCGATATAATTTTCAAACGAGTAATCATATTCTTTTTTAAAGTATTAGGTGTTTCAGTGTAATCAATTAATTCTCCATCAACTCTAATTCTAACCTTTAAATATTTTTCTTGTGGGTCAAAGTGAATATCACTAGCATTTCTATTAACAGCATCGAGCATTATTTCATTAACAACTTCCACAATGGGAATGCGTTCATAATCAAAAGTTTTTATCATTCTTTTCGCCCCTCTTTAAATAATTTGAAAATTATTTTAACTAGTATTTATGATGATATTATTATATAATATAAATATGATATTATCAACAATAGGAGTGAATTATTATGAAAGGATTTAATAAGAGTGGATTTTTACTAACTGAAACACTTATTGTATCAGTTATTTTATTAATTTCATTTATATTTGTGTTTACACAATTTTTAAATATTTTTGCTCAATATCAAAATTTCGAACGATATAATAATATTGATAATTTATATGTTGCTAGAAATCTCGATATTTTTCTAAAAGAAGATAATTATAATAATGTAATTAATGCACTTAATACTGCTGGAAGACCATATTATGATTTTACTGGTTGTAGTACATCTGTTTTTTCTTTTGCTACGTTATGTACTGTATTAATTCAAGAAAGTGGTGTATCCCGTGTTTTATTTACTAATTATAACATAACATCATTAGGTAATTTTGCATCTTATACAAATGATTTTTCTCATGAATTAAAAGCATATATTACATATTTAATAGGTAGAGGCTTTTCAGAGCAGGTAGGAGTATATAGAGTAATATTAGAGATGAAAGATGGAACATTTGGCACTTTTGCTGCTATTAATAAAGAAAATTTACTTTCTAAACAACAACATCGCTATAGAGCAGGATTTGTAACGCTTAACGGCACTGCTAATAGTTCAATATTAATTAACAGAACAATGCCAAATACTTTAACTATTGAGATGTGGGCTTTAGCAACAAATATGAATGCTAGAATGCTTTGGTCTTTTGCTAATGCTACATCTGGTCCGGCTTTATTTTTTAATAGTAATCAAAATCATTTATTTTTTAATGAAGTATCACATGCATTTTCTGGTTCTAATCCACTTCCGTCTTTAAATACATGGCATCATTATGCTGTTACCTTTAATAATAGCACTTCAACAGCGTTGTTATATATAAATGGTAGATTTATAGGGTCTGCCACATATTCTAATCCTTCTGGTAGCCAGTTACATATTGGAAGAGTAAATAATAATACCATTTTCAACTGGATTGGTAGTATCAGAGAAATAAAAATATGGAATAGAGTATTAAATCCAATTGAAATAGTTAATAGTATGAATAATACTAATATTACTACTGCTAATATGTTGTTTTATTATAAATTAAGTGAGGGTACAGGAACTACGATGAGGGATTATAGTGGCAATAATAATGACATTGCTAATGCCTTAACGAACATTACATGGGGCGTAGATACTAGTTTTTCTCCATGGATAGATGGCGTAGCACCTCAAGGAATGTATTCAGTGCTTGAAACAAGGACATTATATTTTTATAATGGCAGATGGGTAACTGAAGGAGAATTGAATTTATAGTGTATGGAGGATTTGCATGTTGAATAAAAAGGGATTTACAATTTTTGAAATGCTTATTGGTTTTATATTTTTAATAATGATTAGTTATTTTTTACTAACTACAATATTTAGTGTTAGAGATAGGCAGGAATTTACAATTATTAAAAGTGATTTAGTAGATTTGAAAAATAGTTTAACTGAGGAAATTAATTATGATTTAGTAAGGCATAAATTCTTGAGGTTGGATACTTGTGGTACGCATTGTTTTGATTTAAGATACTCAACTGGCCTTGTTAGAAGATTAGAAGTTAATATAATAAATAATTGGATTAAATATGGTGATAGTGAGTATAGCCTAGTTGAAGATAGTTTTGTAAAGACGCCATATGAAGTTAGGGTTTTAGTAATTAACAATACTCTTACTAATAGAAATAATTCACTACTTGTTATTGATATCCCTATTGAACATAAAGAAATTAGTGGTTCTTTTGGCATTAATATAAATAGTCCTTTTAATGTTCATCAACAAGCCACTCCAATTACAATGACTTTATCTGGAAGTAGTACTATAGATATAACTTTAGGTGGTACATATACAGAGTTAGGAGCAACAGCTAATTCTCCTAATGGTGGTAATATTACTGATAGAATTAAAATAAATAATAGTGTAAATGTATCGAGAGTTGGAACTTATACTGTCATATATGAAGCTACAGATAATTTAGGTTTTATTGGGGTAGTTACTAGAACAATTAGAATTAATAGTTCAACTCCAGTAGCTAACTTTGTTCATACTGCTGCTATTCAAACTTATACCGTACCAACAACTGGAAGATATAGATTAGAAGTTTGGGGAGCGCAAGGTGGTACAACTTCTGGTTTTAGTAATAATGGAACTGCCGGAAGAGGTGGTTATGTTGTTGGCGAAATAAATTTAACGGCTGGCCAAGTTTTAAATGTTTATGTTGGTGGTCAAGGTACTAATAGAACTAATTTATCTGCTAATTTAGCAAGTGGGGGATTTAATGGTGGAGGAAGTGGTTTTTGTAGTACGTGGTGTGGCACTAATGGTGGAGCAGGTGGAGGCGGAGCTACTGATATTAGAATAGGTGGAACTGCTTTAACTAACAGAATAATTGTTGCTGGTGGTGGAGGCGGAGCTTATGGCTCTATAAATAGTGGATGTCATTCCAATGGTGGACCAGGAGGTGGTCTAAATGGGTTAGATGGGCGCAATGCTTGTTCTGGTAAGATTCCAGGTGTTGGAGGCAAATCAAACAGAGGAGGAAGCGGTTCAAATTTAATTGCTGGTAGTTTAGGACTTGGTGGTAATGCCAATTCAACTAGTTGTGGAGCAGGTGGAGGCGGCGGTAATTTTGGTGGTAGTTCTGGTCATAATGGTTGTAATGCTAGTTCAGGTGGCGGTGGTTCATCTTTTATGGGGACACTTCTTAATGCCCAAACAATAGCAGGAAATAATTTAATGCCAATTCCAGCAGGAGGAACCCAAATTGGGCATGGTGGACATGGTCATGTAAGAATTACACATATTGCTACTCAATAAAAATTTATATGTATATTGTTAACCATAAATCAAAGAAAAAATATATTAATGCGCTTGCTAGTATGGCATGAATTATTCTTGCTATTAAGAAAGGTAGATATTTAATTTTAGTATCACTTATAATGCTGATTACTTGCATATGAACACTTAACCCTCCAAATGATATAAACATTGTTGCTAGGAGGGTTTTTATTTTTAATGAATAATCTAAAAGGCTTATATATTTTAAACCTTGAGTCATTTCAAATAGGCCACTTAATATAGAACGAGTATATATGTCAATATTTAAATTATTAATAATGATAGTGCTCATAATAAGAAACATTGAAATTACGCCTAATATTAATAGTAGAGTATCAATAGCATTAATTAATGAGTTAGATATTATAAGACCAAAGTCTTTAATATTATTTATTCTTTTATTATGCATTTTATTAAATGCATTAATTAAGGAAAAATTTGAATTTATTGGTTCACTAATATAATAATTTCTAAACATTATTCCAATAATAATATTGGTTGCATAATGAGCGATTAATATTAGAAGGCCGATTTCGGCACTGTTTAAAAATGATATTGAAATAGTTGCTAAAATAAACATAGGGCTTGAAAAGTGAGTAAAAGTCAATAATTTAGTCGCCTCATGCTCATTAAGAATTTTTTGATTATACATTTCTTTAATGTATTTGGCACCACTGGGGATGCCCGAGATCATGCTCATAGCTAGTACAAACCCGCTTTCGCCTCTTAGTTTAAATAATCTTTGCATAAAAGGATTTAATAGTTCTCCTAGAAAGTCAACAAATCCAAAATTAATTAATAATTCTGCTAATACGAAAAATGGAAATAAAGATGGGAAAATATTATTAATCCAAATTTGGAATGAAAAATTCATGGAATTTAATATGCTTTTAGATTCAATTAACATAGCACAGCCAATGAATAAAATAAAACTGATTATTAACATAGTGACTAATTTTCTTTTCATAAATCTCCCTTTAATTTGGTATAATTAGAATGTAGAAATGAGTTGATACTTTTGTATAATGAATTATATGATAAAATAAATAAATTTATAAAAGAAAACATTAAGGCGATATTGCTATTTTCGGCACTTTACTTTATATTGACACATCCTTTACCATATTCAATATATACAGCAGGGGGAATTATTGATGTAAGTGATAAAGTAACAATAAATGATGAGTATAAAAAAAATGGCACTTTAAATCTTGCATATGTTAGTGAATTAAAAGGTACAGTATCAACAGTTTTATTGTCATATATAATGCCTGATTGGGACTTGATTAAAAGACAGCCCGCTTTATCAAATGCAGAAGATAAGGAAGATATTGAGTATAGAGATAGATTGTTTTTAAAGGATTCAATTCAAAATGCTACTATTTATATTTATAATAAATTGAACAAAGTAATTAATGTAATAGATAAAAATTTTTACGTGGTATATGTTGATAATACTGCTGTTACAGATTTAAATATTGGGGATGAAATATTGGAAATAAATGGTATTAAATTTAATGACATAAGTGAATATATAAGTTTTGTCAATAATTCAAACTATGGCGATGAGTTGGTATTAAAAATAAAAACAAAAGAACGTGTAATTAAAAACAAAAAAATTACCGTTCTAAACTATAAAAATAATAAAATTACTGGCATATATATAGTGCCTAAAATTAATTTTGAAATGATACCTAAAATAACTTATAACTTTTCTGAAAGTGAATCTGGGCCCTCAGGTGGTTTAATGTTAGCTCTTACTATATACAATAAATTAACTCAAGAAGACATTACAAAAGGTAAAAGAATTGTTGGTACTGGTACTATTGATATAGATGGTAATGTTGGCGAAATAAGTGGTATTGAGTATAAATTAAAAGGAGCAGTTAATCAAAAGGCAGATATTTTTTTAGTTCCTATGCACAATAATTATAAAGATGCTATAAAGTTAAAAGAAAAATATAATTACAATATAACTATTATTGGAGTGTCAACGTTTAATGATGCGCTTAATTATTTGTTAATGATGTAAAATAATTATTATTTAACTAATTTTTTTGCTTTTGAATTATCTAAACTATTTGATGTTTTTTTTAAATCAATCAGACCTTCTTTTACTGTTTCTAGAACAATTTTTTTATGTAACGTTTCATTTTTTAAACAACTATCAATAAACTCATTAATATTAGTATTTGGGCTGCTTAAATACTCATTAAATAAGGGTATTAAATGTTTGCGATATTTAATAAGATAATTATGACCACCTAAAACATTTTCCGCCATATTTAACTGTTGATATAATCTACCATCACTAATTAATTCAATGATGGCATGAACCATATCGTAGTTTTTTTCATAACGTAAATCATCATATTTAAAAATAGTATGAAGAAATTCGTGAACTAGTATGCAATTATCAAAATGAGCCTCATTTAATCCTCTAGAGCTACCATATATTATAAATTCACCATTAATTGTGCAAGCATAGTTTAAACTAGGATGCACGCAATAAACATTAATTGGTAACGTGTTAAAATTATTAAATTTTAATATTTGGCTTAATTCACGAATGATTTCTTTTTTATGAATATTCCAATTGTGGGCAACTCTTACTTTATTTTTGACAGTTTCTCGATATATTTTATTAAAAATATTACTATCCATAATATTATATAACACGCCCATTTTGTTGCTATATAATAATTTCATTAAATTAGTAAGATTATGTGCGCATTTTAAAAAAGCTTCATCTATTAAAAAGAGGCGCTGTTCATGATATTCGCTATTTTTGCACACATTTAAAATTAAATTTTTTGTTTTATTTGCTAATGTTTTGTCAGCAAACTCACTTAATAAAATTATATAGGCTAAAAAATTTTTATCTATAATAAAATTTAAGTTAATATCCATACTGCCTCCAACTTATTGATATTATACCATACTTAAATTAATATCTTTATCAAAAAATATATACGTGTTATAATCTAAGATAGGTGGTAAAAATGCAAAGGAATGAAGTTGATAAAAATAAACTAACACCTATGATGATTCAATATATGGATATAAAAGATAAGCATGAAAATATTATTTTATTATATAGATTAGGTGATTTTTATGAGATGTTTTTTGAAGATGCTATTTTAGCCTCTAGAGAACTTGAAATTGCACTTACAGGAAGAAATGCCGGGTTAGATGAAAGAATTCCTATGTGTGGAATTCCGCATCATTCGGCACCTTCTTATATTAATAAATTATTAGAAAAAGGATATAAAGTGGCTATTTGTGAGCAAACGGAGGATGCAAAAGAAGCAAAGACATTAGTTAAAAGGGAAGTAGTTCAAATTATTAGTAAGGGAACAATAATGAATTCTTTATCATTAAATGAAAAGGATAATAACTATATTGGATATGTTATTGATTATAAACATGCATATGGAATAGCTTATGCAGATATTACAACTGGTGAGTGTAGTGTTTTATTAATTGAAAATACTAGTAATAATCTAATACCTGAAATATTAAATATTGGTTTGAAAGAAGTTATATTTAGTGAAAATGTTGACAAAAAAGTAATTAGTGTTTTAAAAAATCAATATAAAATGGTAGTATCAATTTATGATAAAGAAAGTGATAATGAAAATTATAAAAATCTTTATTCAGAACTTAATGATATAAGATATATTAAGGCAGTTAAAAATTTATTAAGTTATTTAGAAGAAACACAAAAAAGATCATTATCTTATTTTCAACAGGTTACAAAAAAAGATGCTAAAAAATATTTAAAGATGGATATATATACAAAGCGTAATCTTGAATTGATTGAAACAATAAGATTTAAAGAAAGAAATTATTCATTATTATGGCTATTAGATAAAACGAAAACGGCTATGGGTTCTAGAATGCTTAAAAATTGGATTGAAAATCCGTTAATAGATATCGTTGAAATTAATAAAAGATATGATATTGTTGAAATGTTGCTTAATGAATTTTTACTTAAAGAGGAATTAAAAGAATTATTATTTGAAATATATGATTTAGAAAGATTAAGTGGGCGTATTGCATATGGTAATGCTAATGCGAGAGATTTATTGCAGTTAAAAAATTCTTTGAAAGGCTTTCCTAATATAAATAATATTTTAAGTAAAATTAATTTTGAAAATCAATTACATAATGTGTCAGATTTATATTGTTTGCTTGATAATAGTATTTATGAAAATCCTCCTATTAGTGTAAAAGAAGGGTATTTAATTAAAGAAGGATTTAATAAAGAATTGGATGAATTAAAGGAAGCGCGTAGTGGTGGAAAAAATTTTATTGCTAAGTTAGAACATGAAGAAAGAATTAAAACGGGGATCAAAAATTTAAAGGTTGGGTTTAATAAAATATTTGGTTATTATATTGAAATTAGTAAGGGGAATACTCATTTGGTTAGAAATGAGTTTAATTATGAGCGCAAACAAACACTTGCTAATTGTGAGAGATATATAACACCATTACTTAAGGAAAAAGAGGAAATAGTACTAGGAGCTGAAGAAAAAATTATTGAATTAGAGTATCAATTATTTATTGATATTAGAGAAATGGCAAAAAAATATATCCCTTATTTACAAAAGAATGCGAAGATTATTTCAGAAATAGATATATTACAATCATTTGCCACTATTGCTGAGGAAAATAATTACATAAGACCTAATATTAGTGATAATAGAAATGTATATATTAAAAATAATAGACACGCTATTATTGAAAGAGTAATGGATTGTGAATTTGTACCTAATGATATTATAATGGATGAGAGCACGAATATACTTCTTATTACAGGTCCTAATATGGCTGGGAAGTCTACTTATATGAGACAAATGGCTATAACTGTTATAATGGCTCAAATTGGATGTTTTGTTCCTTGTTCATTAGCAATGCTGCCCATATTTGATAAAATATATACTAGAATTGGTGCTAGTGATGATTTGGTAAGTGGCGAATCTACCTTTATGGTTGAAATGATTGAGGCTAATAATGCTATTAGTAATGCTACTAACAATAGTTTAATTTTATTTGATGAATTAGGAAGAGGTACTGCTACGTATGATGGTATGAGTTTAGCACAAGCTATTATTGAATATATACATGACAATATAAAAGCTAAAACTTTTTTCTCAACTCATTATCATGAATTAACTGATTTAGAAAGTAACCTGCCTAATTTAAAAAATATTCATGTTAGCGCCTACGAAGAGGACGGCGACATTACCTTTTTACATAAAATAAAAGAAGGAGCTGTTGATAAAAGTTATGGATTACATGTTGCTAAGCTGGCTAAACTTCCGCCATCTTTAATTAAAAGAGCAAAAGAAATATTAGAAGTATATGAAAATAAAGTTGAAAGAAAAGAAAGATATACGCAAGTTAAAATGCCAATAGATGACGTGATAAATAAAAAAGAAACTAGTGAAATTGAAATGAGAATTGAGAAGATTAATCCACTAGAAATAACACCAATTGAAGCATTAAATATATTAGATGAACTTAAAAATATGTTAGTAATAAAAAAATAGGAGGTTTTTATGAATAATAGAGTTGTAATTATTGGTTGTGGAAATGTTGGTATGAGTTATGCGTATGCATTGCTTAATCAAAGAACTAAAGTAACTGAAATTGTATTAATTGATATAAATGTTGAGAAAACAATAGGAGAGGCTATGGATTTAAATCATGGTCTTGCTTTTGCGCCTAGTAAAATAAAAATTAGAACCGGTGATTACGATGATTGCCGAGATGCTACTATAATATGTATATGTGCAGGAGTAAATCAAAAAGAAGATGAAACAAGATTAGATTTATTAAATAATAATAGTATTATTTTTAAAGATATTATTAATAAAGTTGTTAAATCGGGATTTAATGGTATTTTTTTAATAGCTACTAATCCAGTTGATATTATGAGCTATCTTGTATATAAATATTCTAATTTTGATATTAGCAAAGTAATAGGCAGTGGAACTACTTTAGATACTGCAAGATTAAGATATTTAATTGGAGATAAATTAAATATTAATCCTAAAAATATTCATGCTTATGTTTTAGGAGAACATGGAGATAGTGAGTTTGTTCCTTGGTCTAATGCTTATGTTGGTTCAACTAAAATGGAAAAATTTATTGATAGAGATTCATTAGAGGTAATATCTAACAAAGTTAAAAATGCTGCATATGAAATTATTAAAAGAAAAAGTGCTACTTACTATGCCATTGGAATGGTTCTAGTTAGAATTACTAATGCAATCTTAGATGATGAAAATACTATTCTTACTGTATCTACATATAATAGTGAGCATGATATTTTTATAGGAATGGCATCTGTTGTAAATAGAAATGGAGTAATTAATACAATAAATATGGAATTAAATGAAGAAGAAGATGCTAAATTTGGAAACTCAGCATTGATTATTAAAAATGAAATAATGAAATTAAATATAGATAATAAATAAAATAGTATTAATTAAGGAAATATATTTATATTTTCTTTTTATTTTAAATAACATATATTTATGATAAAATTAGTATAGGTGGTGTATATATGGTTCAATTGAATAGAAGTCAGTTAAGAGAAAAAATCATGATTATTTTATACCAAACATTTATTTATGAAACTTCTAAAACTAAATATGATATTAATGAATTGGTTAGTGATGTATTAGAAATTGATAGTAATTTTGTTAAAGAAATAGTGAATGGAGTTTTAAATAATAGAGAAAAACTAGATGAAATGGCTAATAAGTATTTGAAAGAGTGGACCATTAATCGTTTGGGCAAAACTGATCAAGCAATTCTTAGAATGGGTATTTATGAACTTATGTATACTGAAACGCCTCCGGTTGTTTGTATAAATGAGGCGATTGAACTTTCTAAAAATTATTCAGATGATAGTGTTAGAAAAATGATTAATAGTGTATTAGATAAAATATATCATAGTTTGTAGGTGGCTATATGGAAACTAAATATGTTACTGTTTCTGAATTAACTAAACATCTTAAAAATTTATTTGATACTAATGATTATTTGCAAAAAGTTTATATTAAAGGTGAAATATCTAATTTTAAAGCGCATAGTAGTGGGCATTATTATTTTACTTTAAAGGATAATGCTAGCACTATTAAGGCGATTATGTTTTCATTTAATAATAAAAAAATATTATTTATGCCTCAAGATGGAATGAGTGTTTTAGTTAGTGGAAAAATTAGTATTTATGAAGCAAGTGGTAATTATCAAATATATATAGATACTATGTTAGAAGATGGTCTTGGTAATTTGTTTATTGCTTATGAGCAATTAAAGCAAAAACTTCAAAATGAAGGTTTATTTAATATAGAATATAAAAAAAGAATACCTAAGATACCTAATAAGATAGGAATTATTACTGCACCTACTGGTGCTGCTATTAGAGATATGTTGTCTACTATTAAAAGAAAATATCCGTTGTGTGAAACAATTTTATTTCCTACTTTGGTGCAGGGGAGTGAAGCATCAATTAGTATTGTACGGCAGATTAAAAAAGCTGCTTTATATGATATAGATGTTTTAATTATTGCAAGAGGTGGTGGCTCTATTGAGGATTTATGGCCATTTAATGAAGAAATAGTAGCAAGAGCAATATTTGACTGTCCTATACCTATTATTAGCGCTATAGGTCATGAAATTGATTATACTATTAGTGATTTTGTTGCTGACTTGAGAGCACCAACTCCAACAGGTGCTGCTGAAATTGTGGTGCCTAATATTTTAGATATATTAAATTATATTAATCAGGTAGATATTAGAGCAACAGAAACTATTAAAAACATTATTTTTAAAAACAAACAAGAATTAAGTAAATTAAGAAATAGTTATGTATTAACTAGACCAATGGCTATATATGAAATAAAAGGGCAGATGTTAGATAATTTAATAGATAAATTAATATATAATATTAAAATTAGAATTGAAAAAGAAAAATATTATTGTTTTAATTTAATAAGCAAATTAGAAATGCTAAACCCACTACACGTTATTAAAAGAGGATATGCAATTGTTAAGCAAAATAATAAAACTATTTCTAGTACCAAAAAAATAGAAATTAATGAATCTATTGAGATTGAATTAAAAGATGGCATTATTAAGGCGCTAGCAACAGAAATTAAGGATAGTAGAAAATGAAAAAAAGAAAAAGAATGATTATTTTAATTATTATATCAGTATTGTTATATATAATTATAGTTAAAATAGATTACACTTTATCTAAAGTTAATAGTAGTCCTATATTTGCAATACCACTTATTAAATATAGAGATGGTGGTACAATAAAATATTATGGGCTTGGGTATATAGTTATAAAATATAATACTATTGGTGGTAGAAATGATACAGTTTTTAAATTTTGGTTTATTAAATAAGGAGTGATATAATGAGTGAAAAAATTAATTTTGAAGAAAAATTAAAAAAATTGGAAAGTATTGTTAAAGAATTAGAAAATGGCGAAGTTAATTTAGATGATGCTATTGATAAATTTAATGAAGCCATGATAATCTCTAAAGAATGTAGTGATAAATTAAAAAACGTTGAAGAGCAGGTAAATAAAATTTTATTAGATGATGGCAAATTAGAAGATTTTACAATAGATAATAATAGTAATTAATTGGTATTATTTTATTATTATAATTAATATGGTTTTACTTATAATAATATTGTAGTCTGTATTTTTTAGAAGGAGATGAAAGAGTGTTTTTAAAAAAAATTAAAAACATTATCCTCGCTTCTTTACTATCCTTTTTTATTATACCAATTTCCCTTCTAGCTTATTCGCCATACGTAATTCCAGGTGGTGAAAATATTGGAATACAGATTAATTCTAAAGGTGTTATAATAGTTGGTCTTTATAAAGTAAATGATCGTTATCCTGGGAAAGATGCTGGTTTAAAAGTAGGGGACAAAATTTTATCTATTAATAATCAAGAAATATTAAATATTGCAGAAATGGTATCTGAAATAACTAAAAATAAAAATAAGAATAATTTATTGATTAAGTACGAAAGAAATAATAATATTTTTGAAACTACTTTAGAGCTATATGGAGACAGTGAGTATACTTTTAAAACTGGTCTATATGTGAAAGATAGTGTCAACGGAATTGGCACATTAACATTTATTGATCCTAAAAGTAAAATATTTGGAGCATTAGGGCATGAAATAATTGAAAAAAATACTAACCAAAGAATTGAAGTTCGAAATGGTAAAATTTTCAAATCTGAAGTAACTGGTATTGCTAAAAGCACAAGGGGTAACCCTGGTGAAAAAAATGCTCGTTTTTTTTCTGAAGAAGTTTATGGTTATGTTTCAAAAAATACCAAATTTGGTGTATTCGGTGTATATCATAATGAACTACCACAAAAAAAGTTGTTGAAAGTGGCTGACCCAAGCGAAATAAATGTTGGTCCGGCTACTATATACACAGTATTATCAAATGAAAAGGTTGAAGAGTTTAGTATTAATATTTTAAAATTAAATACTGAAGCAAACCAAAAACAAAAAAATATTTTATTTGAAATTACTGACCAAAAGCTATTAGAACAAACCGGAGGAGTTATTCAAGGAATGAGTGGAAGCCCAATCATTCAAGATGAAAAAATTATCGGTGCTGTAACTCATGTAATTGTAGATGATTCCAAAAAAGGATATGGTATATTTATCAAATGGATGCTAGAAGAAGCAGAAAATTAAAAAAAGCTTAAGGGTGCTCCCCTTAAGTCTTTTAGTTTGCCAAAAATATTATGCTTGTTATCATACTAATAACTAACCCTATTACTAACAAACTAGCAATTAATTTTCTAGTTTTTTTACTCATGATTTCACCTCGTATATTAATTATATATTTATTATATGATTTTGAAAAGCATAATTATTAAAACATTTAATATTATTAGTTAGAGGGTGGCTTATGAAAAATTTATTAAAAATGTTTATAGTAGAACTGAAAAGCAGAAAAAAAGACTATCTATTTTTATTAGGATTAATAATAGGCGGTATAATTGTAGGGTTACTTTTCATGTTTTTATTGGACAAACATGACAAACTATTAGTAATAAATCAAATTACTGCTTATTTTGATGCTATTAAAAATAAAGATTTTATATATATGATTTCGTTAAGAGAAAACATTATGGCTAATATTTTTTTTGTATTGGGAATATGGTTATTAGGTATATCGGTAATTGGTATGCCAATTATTTTATTTTTAGTTTTTTTCAGAGGTTTTCTTATTGGTTTCTCAATTGCTACTATTGTATATAAATATGGCTTGATTGGAATGTTGATTTCTTTTTTTCATATTTTTCCCCACCATTTATTGTCTATAATAATATTGATGATTCTAAGTTATTATTCACTTAATTTTTCTTTTAATTTAATATTAACTATAATAAATAGAAAAACAATTAATTTTAAAAATATAACCAATCGTTATTTCAAAGTATTAGTAGTATCAGTTATTAGTACTATTTTTGTTTCATTATATGAAGTATTTATTGTTCCTATCATAACACAATTCCTATTAGTATTTACTAAGTGAAATATGATATAATACCATTAGGTGATGCGTCTTGAAAAAAGTAGTAGTTGGTATGAGCGGCGGCGTTGACTCATCAGTTGCCGCTATTTTATTGAAAGAGCAAGGATTTAATGTCATTGGTCTTTTTATGCGTAATTGGGATAGTAATATAAATAATGATATACAAGGCAATCCTACATTAATGAATGATATATGTCCTCAAGAAGAGGACTATAATGATGCTAAAATAGTATGTGATAAATTAGGAATACCTCTTTATAGAGTTGATTTTATAAAAGAATATTGGGATTATGTTTTCACTTATTTTTTAGATGAACTAAAGAATGGTAGAACACCTAACCCAGATATTATGTGTAATAAATATATTAAATTTGATTTATTTATTAAAGAGGCGAAAAAAATAGGTGCGTCATTTATTGCGACTGGCCATTATGCAAGATTAGTTAATGGAAAATTATTAAAAGCTTTAGATGACAACAAAGATCAAACTTATTTTTTATCACAAATAAAAAAAGAACAACTGCACGATGTTTTATTTCCAATAGGTGATTTGTGTAAAAATGAAGTAAGAGATATTGCAAAAAAATATAATCTAATAACAGCTACTAAGAAAGATTCAACAGGGATTTGTTTTATTGGAGAAAGAAATTATCGAAAATTTTTGCAAAATTATTTACTTACACAAGTTGGTAATATTATTAATATTGAAACAAGCGAAGTAATTGGCACTCATAACGGACTTGTTAACTATACCATAGGGCAGAGAAAGGGACTGGATATTGGCGGTTATAAAGATAAGTTATTTGTTGTAGGTAAAGATTTGAAAAAAAATATTTTATATATAGCAATAGGTGAAAATAATATATATTTGTATAGTAATGCTGCACTTATTGATAATGTTAATTGGATTAGTGATAACAGGCCTATTAAATGTACTGCAAAATTTCGTTATAGACAGCAAGAAGAAAATGTTCAAATAGAGTACTTAGATAGTGGTTTAATAAAAGTTTTATATCCGCAAAAAATTAAGGCAGTGACACCTGGTCAAGCTTGTGTATTTTATCTTAATGAGGAATGTCTAGGTGGCGGTATTATTAAAGATGTAATTTTAGATAATAATAAAATATGGTATTTATAGTATTGGATGTCAAGCGTTTACACTTGACAATAAGTGTAAATGTGATAAAATATTTTTAGGAGGTTTTAGTATGATGGAAAAAATTGATATAATATTACAAGAATTAGGCATTTCTAAAGTTAGATTAGCTAAGTATTTGGGTGTTTCTAGACAAATGATATATAATTACTTAAATATGGATGATATTAACTTATGGCCTAAAGAAAAAAAGATGAAATTTTTTCAATTATTAAATATTAAATCGACGGAAGAAATAAAGAAAATAAAGGTAAATGCTGATTATATTTTGTTAGTAGAAAATAGATTAAATCACAATGTGAAAATTACTAATATTGCTGATAGGGATTTTGAATATAAATCATTTAACAAAAAGGATCAGGAATTATTAAATGATATAATTCAATTATTAAGAGAAAAATTAGGAGATGATAAATCAAGAGAAATCCCCAATGTGCTTAAATATTTGCATCATTTTTTGCAGGCTATGGAAACTTCTAAAGAGTTAAAATACATGCTAGCTTATATATCTAAAGCTACTGGTTTTAGCGAACCACAAGAATTTTTGTTTAATCGTGAACAACAGTTTATTTTTGAAAGTATTTTATATTCTGCCATGACCTTGTTTAATAATGGCGGTGCTTCAAGAACTAAAATTGCTGAATCTCATAAACGTTTTGCACAAGAAATAGAACATAAAAAAGAACAAAAATTAAGCAGGACTCAAGAATTAAATACTGCTAAAATACAGGCTTTAAAAGAGCTTGGTTATATTGAAATAAATGAGCATAATGCAAGAGAAGTATTAGAAAAAATTGCTGAAATTCAATCAAGGAAAATAGCTTAGAAGGGAAGTCAACGCTTCCTTTTATGTTTAAAAATTTTTATTATTAATAGTTTATTATTAAAATAAGATATCAAGCGTATTAATTTTATAAAATGTGAGGCATATGATTGATTTCTCTAGACAAAATGATTACAACTGTATCAAGGCCATCTTGACTATTTATAATAAAAGTGATAGAATTTAAATCTCAGGAGAGATATTATATGCATAATTATCCTATCGACGAAGAATTAAATGAAATTATTAAAAAGATAAAAATCAATATAAGAAATAAAAAGGAAGAAATAGAAATTTTAGAAAAGAAGATTGAATGTTACTGCTTAGAAATAAAAGAAATAGAAAAAGACAAGCTTGTTTTAGATACTAAAATATTTGAAATAAGTTCTATTATTCAAACTTTGCAATATAAAATAATAACTATTAAAAATAACAACAAGCGAAAACTCCAAAATTCTTTCTATAATAATTTTTTATACTATGGTAGCTCATTATCTTTATTTGTTTCTTCAGTTAGTTCTAAAATAAAAATAGCTACGAAAATTTTATCGATTACCTTATTATATTCTAATTTTAATAAACGTAATGAAATAAAAACTAGTATGCAAATTGAAGAATTTATTAATTTGAAAAGCGAAGCATGCAAACAGCAACAATTTTTAATTTTTGAAATGCAGAAAAAAAAGAGTGAAATGATTAAATTAAATGTTATTAAACAAGAGTGTTTAAGTTTAATTAATAATAGTGAGAGGCAGTTAAGCAATATTATAGATAGTATTTATACTAATGATGTTGTTTGTAAAATGAATGGTAATCAATTAGTTAAAAAAGCAATTAATAGTAAAGTTTAATTATATATTGATATATAGGATGAGGGGGATTTATTATGAGAAATACACAATTATTAAAAACGTTGGATAATAAAATTTTAAAAGGAAAGGCACTAATTAAATTGCTAACTCAAAATAGGTATATTGTAACTAAAAAAATAAAAAAAACAGTTGGTTATATTAAAAAGAACTATTATATTGATAACATTAATTTAGTTAACGCTAACAATATGAAAAGAATAATTATAGATAGTAATTATAAAACATTAATTACAGTTATTGGGTATTTAGCGATTAGTACCGTTGCTTTATTGAGTGGCGCAGGATTTGTTGGTTTTTTTGTAGCGATTGCTGCAGGTATAGGAATAATGCATGGTGTAATAAATGTATTAATATCAAATAAAATTTCTAAGCAGGTAGTAGAGTTAGAAACAAACGAACTAAAATTAGATGTAGTTACAACCAAAATTAACAAACGAAAATTAAATATTCAGGAATTAATTAATGAAAAAAACAAATTAATAGAAAATAATCGATTTAATATTTCTTTTGATCGGTATGAGGCAATTCCTCTTGATTCAAAGAGACAAAAAAACAAAAAAATGTATATGATAAAATAATAATTATAATGTTATAAACTTTAAATCTATCAATAGTAAAAATGATAGATTTTATTATTGATACGTTAATAAAGTAAACATATAAACTTTATTTTTAAAAATGGCACTGGAATTTTGGTTAAAAAGGCATAATATATTTTTTGTTACTTTTAATTATGGTATAATCAAGCTAAGTGATAATAAATGTTAATTCATTATGGGTGGTGTTACTTTGAATATTAAAGAAATAACAAAAGAAGTTTTAATGGCAATAATGCCTATTACTATAACTATTTTAATATTGCAATTTACTTTTATTGATATGCCTACTCAAGTTTTAATCAACTTTATATTTGGTGTTTTTTTAACAGTAGTTGGTTTTATTTTGTTTTTTATTGGCACAAAAATTAGTTTATTACCAATTGGTGAGTTAATGGGAAAAGCTCTAATGAGCAAAGCGAATTTATGGCTTATTATTAGTTTTGGAATTGCCATAGGATTTGCAGTTACAGTTGCTGAGCCGGGAGTTCAAATACTGTCTACGCAAATAGATGCTGTTTCTGGTGGGACAATATCTAGAAATATATTACTTTTTGTAATTTCTCTTGGTGTAGGTCTTTTTTTAGCATTAGCAATGTTGCGAATTATATTTAGAGTATCAATTATAAAAATTATATTGTATTCTTATATTTTAATATTTTTACTAGCTTTGATTACGCCAACAGAATTTTTTGCTATTTCTTTTGATGCTAGTGGTGTTACTACTGGCCCTATGGCAGTACCTTTTATACTGGCATTAGGTTCTGGAATGACTGCTATGCAAGGAGCAAGAAAGTCTTCGCATGATAGTTTGGGATTAGTGGCATTAGCATCAATAGGGCCGATTTTAACAATATTATTGTTAGGAGTGTTGTATAGATGATCTCATTAATAAAAAACTTAATTAACTATGGACTAGATGTTTTTTGGGCGTTAGTACCCTTATTTATCGCTTTTATAATTTTTAAGTATACTAGTTTTAAAATATCAAACAGCCAATTTTGGATTATTATGAAAGGATTAGTGATATCTTTTTTAGGATTAGTATTATTTTTATATGGTGTTGAATTAGGTTTTGTTGATACGGGAATTATAGTTGGCGAACAACTAGCCATGTTAAAACATAATTGGGTGTTAGTTCCTATTGGTTTTATATTAGGGTTTGTAGTAACTTTAGCCGAGCCTGCTATTCAAATACTAGTTGAAGAAATAGAAAAAATATCAACAGGTTATATTCATAAAAAGTTATTTTTATTCTTTTTATCTCTTGGTGTTGCATTATCAGTGTCATTAGCCATGATAAGAATATTAACTGGTATATCACTTTGGTATTTTGTTTTACCAGGATATATAATCGTATTAATATTAATGCGATACGTAAGCCCGTTATTTGTTGCCATAGCATTTGATTCAGGCGGCATTATAACTGGACCAATGATTACTTCATTTATACTTGCATTAAATGTTGGGGTTTCAAGAACAATAGAAACCAGCAACATATTAATAGATAGTTTTGGTATGATTTCCTTAGTGTCCTTGGTTCCGATAATATCTGTTCTTATTTTGGGATTGTCCTATGAAAGAAGCATAGGAAGGGAGGATAAATAAATGAATGAAAATATTAATAATTATAAATTGTTGTGTGTTATTATAAAAAAAGGACTTGGTTCTAAGATAGTTACTATTGCTAAGAAAGAGGGGGCAAAAGGGGGGACTATTATTAGGGGAAGAGGTTCTGCTAACAAGGATATATATGAATCTCTATTGGGTGTTAAATTTGAACCTGAGAAAGAAATAGTAATAATTGCGGTTGAAGAGGTTAATGAAAAAAAAATATTAAGTGTATTAACTGAAAAGATGAAATTAAATGAGGCAGGGAAGGGGATTGCATTCTTGATTAATCTAGGAAAAATAATGGGTGTGTCTCATCTATTGCAAGAAAAAAGGAGGAATAATAGTGGAGCATAAAAATATTAAATATAATTTAATTGCTGTTATTGTTAATAAAGGATGTGCTACTGATGTAATAAATGCTTCGAAAAAAGCTGGAGCAGCAGGAGGAACCATTATTAATGGAAGAGGTTCAGGCATACATGATACTGCAAAAATATTTGGCATTCCCATTGAACCAGAAAAAGAAATTATATTAATATTACTTGATAACAATATTTGTGAGCGAGTAATTGAAAGTGTAACAAATGAAGTTAAATTAAATGAGCCCGGCAAAGGAATAGCCTTTGTTCTTGATGTGGAAACGGTTATAGGAATACATTAAATTTTTATTAGAAAAAGAGAGAGGAAATATTATAAATATGAGAAAATTTGCACAAGATTTTAACAAATTAGAATATGCTGTTTTGAATGACAAATGTAGTCTTCGAATTTATCGTTCGTATGATAAATTTCTTAGAATCGTTAAAGTAATTGGGAATAATGAAATTAATAGTTTAAAAAGCGTTGGAATAAACATAACTTTAATGAAGGCACTTATAGATGCTAATAATTATCTTCTTACGTCAAAAACAAATGATAAAATAGAATTATTAATAGAAACAACCAAAACGGATAGTAATCTTGATTTATGGATACTAAATGGTAATAAACTTGTTATTTCTAATATCAATAATCAAGTAAATACTGCAATTGTTCACTATGATGGTAGGGTAGTATTCAATATATCCTCTGATACTTTAACAGATAGTTTATATAAAGCAGATGAATGGTTTTCCACTAAGGATGTTAATCAATACTGCACAGAGTTATTCCATGAAAATATTGAGAAACAACTTAAGAAGAAAAGAAATTAATATAACAAAAAAGCAATAATAAGAGAAGAGTATTGCTTTTTTGTTTTAATCATTATAATTTAATAAGGTATTGTTGGAAAGATATTTATTATTCTTAACTAATTATAATTAACTTCCTATAATATATATTATGTTAACCGACACTCAAAATAACTATATTTTTTATTCTATCTTACTCTATTACAGCCATTTGTAATATTTATTTGTTTAATTGTGATTTTAACATCCATAATTGTTTTTCTAAAAAAGATATGTGGTTAGTTACTAGATCTATTGTACCCATATCATTTACTTGAGTAGCCATATTTCCTATTTCTTGGGATAATGATAATAATAATTCAAAATCATTAACTATAGTTCTAATAATTATTTCGCTATTATAATTTTTACTTTCTATGCTTTTAATTGTTGATATCTTAGCATATTCCTCTAATAATGTAATTGGATAACCATTTAACATTTTAATTCTTTCTGCTGTTTCATCATACATTTCTTGTAATTTAGTATAATAATTTTCTGTTTCCTTATGTAATATTGTGAACATAGGGTCTTTAACATTCCAATGAAAATTATATAATTTAGTGATTTCTACTGCTATATTACTCAAATATTGATTTAATAAATTATTTATATTGGAACGGTACATATTTGGATTATATGGGATATTATTAGGCATAACTATTATCTCCTTTCATTTTAATTTATGGGATAATAGTTATAATGTTACAAGGAAGTTTAATATAAAAAATATAGTAGGTATTTATATTAATTCATTTAAAAAACTATTTCCTACATCAGGAAGTGACACACTAAAATTGTCACTTATTGTGCTTCCTATATTTGCTAGTGTGCTTTGTGATTTTAATTCCCTTGGATTTAGTAATTGTTTTGAATAAACGATTATTGGGATGTTTTCTTTTGTGTGATCGCTACCTTTATATGTTGGATCATTTCCATGGTCTGCTGTAATAATTAGCAAGTCATTATCCTTTAAATTTTCTATAATTGCAGGTAAATAGTTATCAAATTCCTCTAATGCCCTACTATACCCAACGACATCTCTTCTGTGGCCATATTTAGAATCAAAATCGTTTAAATTAGCAAAACAAAGTCCTGTAAAGTTTTTGTTTGTATATTCAATTATTCTTTGTATACCATCTAAATTGGTTGTTGTTTTAATACTTGTTGTAATGCCTTCTCCAACAAATATATCATATATTTTGCCAATTGAGATTACATCATAATTATTATTTTTTAGATAGTCTAAAACAGTTGATTTTATTGGCTTTAATGAATAATCGCGCCTATTAGAAGTTCTAATAAAATTGTTTTTTTCGCCAATAAACGGTCTTGCTATTACCCGCCCTACTTTCCATTTATCTTCGAGTGTAATCTCTCTTATTATTTTACATATATTGTACAATTCATTTACTGATATTATTTCTTCATGGGCGGCAACTTGAAGCACTGAGTCGCTTGATGTATATATGATTAGGCTTCCTGTTTTTATATGTTCTTCTCCTAATTGTTCAATGATCTCTGTCCCGCTGGCTGCAATGTTACCTATAATTTTACGTTTTGTAGCTTCTTCAATCTTTTTAATTAGCTCTAATGGAAAGCCTGTGCTTGTGAAATTTTTATATGGAACCACTGTATGTATTCCCATTAATTCATGATGCCCAGTTAAGGTGTCTTTCCCATTACTAATTATTTCTGCAGTTGTATAGTATGCAGTGCTATTTATATGGCTCATTTTAATAATATTCAATAAACCTAATTTTTCAAGATTAGGTAATTTTATATTTGTTTTTTCCATAATATGTTTTAATGTATTAGCTCCTTCATCACCATATATATAGGCATCTTTTGCTCCGCCGATCCCTAATGAATCTAATATTATTAAAAATACTCTCTTAAATCTCATTTTAACACTCCCTTTATTCTTTTTTACTTCTTGGGTGATATTTTTCATAATTTTTTCTAATTAGTTCATTTCCTATATGAGTATATATTTGAGTCGTCGATATATCTGAATGTCCTAACATTTCTTGAATGCTTCTTAGGTCAGCGCCATATTCTAATAAATGTGTTGCAAATGTATGCCTTAGGGTGTGAGGAGAAAAAGACTTATTTATACCTTGTTTTAAGGCGATTTTTTTTAATAATTTAAAGAATCCTTGCCTACTAATTTTTAGTCCTCTATTGCTTAAAAATAAATAATTACTTGTTTTGTTTTTAGATAATAATTCCCGATAATTAATACAATATTTTTTAATTGCTTCAATAGCAAGGTCCCCAATTGGAATTATTCTTTCCTTGTTTCCTTTCCCTATACATCTGACTATATTCATATTCATATTTATATCATGCATTTTTAATTCAACTAATTCACTAACTCTAAGGCCTGTTGCATAAAGCAACTCTAACATAGCTTTATTACGATAATCGTAAGCATTTAAAGGCACAATATTCAATAGTTTATCAATATCCTCAATTGTTAATGATTTAGGTAGAGAAAGACCTAATTTGGGCATTTCAATATGTTGTGTTGGATTATGTTTAATTATTTTTTCTTTTAATAAATATTTATGAAAGTTTTTAATAGCAGTTATTTTTCTTGCTATTGATTTAGGTGATAAATTTTGTTTACTTAGATATTCTATATATAAAATAATATCTTTTTTAGATATATCCTTAATTTCTATTATATTTCTATGATTTTTTAAAAAATGACTATACTTGAACAAATCTGTTTCATATGCTTCTTTTGTATTGGTAGTTAATTTTCTTTCAACTATTATATAGTTTAGATAATCTTTAATATGGTACTCCATTTTTATATCACCTATTAAATTATATCATATATTTGTTTTAGTGATTATTGTTTGTAAATGCCAAACTTAAGTTTTATTTATTTTCCATAAAAAAACTATGATATCTATTTTATCATAGTGCTTTTAAGTGTTAATTATATGTGTAATCTATTTCTAAACTGAGCTATATATTCTTTATTGATAGGTTTTATTTTGTCAGGTGAAGTATTTTTATTGTTAACAACAAAAATATTTTCTAATATTTCTGCAATTTTATGATGTGTTGGAAAATTGCCGTTTTTTTCTTTGTAATCAATTTCACACATACTAATTACATCTATTTGTCTTATAATGCTTTTTTTTGAGGTAGTTATTGCTTCGTAATATGAAAGGCCACATTTATGTTTAATATATAGATTCATGAATAACCACCAGGATAAATAAATTTCAAATCGATATATTTTATGTTTATCATAACTTTTGCATGCTTCAATTAGTCCAAGTAATGTATCGCTTGCTATATCCTCCATGTCATTATTTAAATATTGATTATTATACCTATTAGCATAAAAACAAAGTATTTCTAAATAATGGTTTGATAATTTTTTAAGTGCTATTTCATCACCATTTTTGGTTTTTTCTATTAATTCTAAAATAAAACTAGTATTCATTTTATTCGCCTCCAATAAGAATAGTTCTATTTCATTATAGATATTATATTATCAATTGTCAAATTTCTTATACTATCGGTATTTTCAAATAACGTTCTATAAGGAACAAAAAAGTATAAACTAAGCATTTTATTTTCTATCGTTAAATAATTATATTTAGTATTTATAATATTAATGTTTTCTAATATCGATATATTGATCACTTTTAATTTATTAAATAATAAA
>DBNY01000050.1 GCA_002299475.1 Caryophanales bacterium UBA660
GTTTCACGTGAAACATTACTTTTAATTATATATTATTCAATTTTTACAATGTTTCACGTGAAACAATAACTTCCTCCCTATCAATATTTTGAATTTTAGCCACAGTTGTAACTTTTTGGTTGTCTCTTAATGAAATTAATTTAATTCCTTGTGTCGCTCTTCCCATAGAAGAAATTTGAGAAACTGGTATTCTTATTATTATACCACTGTTCGATATTATTACTATATCATCACCACTATCAACCGACTTAAATGCAACAATTGTTCCGTTTTTTTCTGTAATATTAACGGTTTTTACACCCTTACTCCCTCTATGAGTTAATCTATATTCATCTATAGGCGTTTTCTTTCCAAAACCATTTTCAGTTACTATTAGAACTTCTTGATCAACTCCAACAAGTTCAGCTCCTACACATAAATTTTTGTCCAACATAACACCTCTAACTCCAGTAGCTACTCTACCCATAGGTCTTGCCTCATTTTCATTAAATCTAACCATTCTACCATTGCTAGTTGCAATGATAATTTCATTATTTCCATTTGTTTTTCTAACCGAAATTAATTCATCGTCATCTCTTAGAGAAATAGCTATCTTACCACTTTGTCTAATATTTTCAAATTCTATCAATTTAGTTCTCTTTACAACACCTTTTTTAGTTGCAAAAAATAGAAACTCATTATCCTCTTTTGAATCAATCTTAATTATTGAATTAACATATTCATTTAATTCCAAAGGTAATAAATTAATTATAGGCAATCCCTTAGCCTGACGACTATATTCTGGTATTTCATAACCTTTTAATCTATATACTTTTCCTTTATTAGTAAAAAACATAAGATAACTATGAGTACTTGTCAAAATTAAATGCTCCACAAAATCTTCTTCGTTAGTTGTCATTCCCTTTACACCTACACCACCCCTATTTTGAGTTTTATAAGTATCTAGAGATAATCTTTTTATATAACCCTTATTAGTTACTGTCACGATTATTTCTTCAACTGGAATTAGTGATTCATCTTCAATATAATCAATTAATGTTAAATCAATTAAAGTTCTTCTATTATCTTGAAACTTATCTCTAATTTCTAACATCTCATCTTTAATAACTTTATAAATTTTCATTTCGTCACCAAGTAGACTATTAAAATACTCAATGTCTTTCGCGAGTTCATCTAATTCCTCGTCTATTTTTTCTCTTTCTAATCCTGTTAATTTTCTTAGTCTCATTTCCAATATTGATTCAGCCTGAATATCAGATAGATTAAACTCGATAGTAAGTTTGCTTTTAGCAACCGCATCATTCTCAGATGATTTTAAAATTTTTATTACCCTATCAATATTTTCAAGTGCAATTTTTAATCCATCTAATATATGTGCTCGTTTTAAAGCTTTATCTAAATCAAATTTTGTTCTTCTAATAATTATTTCTTTTTGATATTCAACATAATTATATAATATATCTTTTAAGCATAAAATTTTAGGTTGTCCATTTACCAGCGCTAATAAATTTATTCCAAACGATGTTTGCAAACTAGTATGTTTATATAAATTGTTAAGTATAACATTAGCATTAACATCTCTACGCAATTCGATAACTATTTTAATGCCTTCTCTATTTGATTCATCTCTTAAATCAGTTATGCCATCAATTACTTTTTCCCTAACTAGTTCTGCTATTTTAGAAACAAGCGTTGCTTTACTAACTTGATATGGTATTTCTAAAATATTTATTACTTCTTTTCCGATACTATTTTTTTCAATTAATGTTTTGGCTCTTAAATTAATAATCCCTTTGCCCGTTTCATATGCCTTATTAATTCCAGCGTTTCCTAAAATTATTCCACCTGTTGGAAAATCCGGGCCTTTTATATATTGAATTAATTCGCAATTAGTTATCATCGGATTATCAATTAAGGCTATTGTTCCATCAATTACCTCACCTAAGTTATGGGGAGGAATATTAGTTGCCATCCCAACAGCTATGCCAGTTGTTCCATTTACTAATATATTAGGAAATCTTGATGGCAATACCTTTGGTTCTTTTTCAGTCCCATCATAATTATCAAAGAAATCAACAGTATCCTTATTAATATCTCTAACTAATTCCATTGATAATTTACTCATCCTTACTTCGGTATATCGCTGTGCTGCAGCCCCATCTCCATCTATAGAACCAAAATTTCCATGACCATCCACTAATATATAACGATATGAAAATTTTTGTGCCATTCTAACCATAGCATCATAGATACTTGCATCACCATGAGGATGATATTTACCCATAACATCACCAACTATACGCGCTGATTTCTTAAATTGAGAATTAGCTTGTATTCCAAGTGTGTTCATTGCATACAATATCCTTCTATGAACTGGCTTTAAACCATCCCTAACATCTGGCAAAGCACGCGATACTATTACACTCATGGAATAATCTAAAAATGACTTTTCCATTTCCTCAGTAATATCTTTATCAACTAATTTATCTATTCTAAATTTTATTTCTTCACTCATTTTAATCACCTATATGTCTAAATTTTGAACGTAAATAGCATTTTTTTCTATAAATTCTCTTCTTGGTTCTACTTGCTCACCCATTAAAATATCAAACACTTGATCAACTTTTATTATGTCATCAATTGTAACTCTTAATAATTCACGTTTTTCAATATTCATAGTAGTTTCAGACAACTCATCAGCATCCATTTCTCCTAATCCTTTATTTCTAGAAACCTCATATTTAGTATTTTTTGGTATTGTCTTTAAAAACTCTATTAATTCTTTTTCATTTAACAACCAAGTAATGTTTTTACCAATTATCACTTTATATAATGGGGGCTGAGCAATATAAATGTGTCCCCGCTCAATGAGGGGTTTGAAAAAACGGTAGAAAAAAGTTAATAACAAAGTTCTTATATGTGACCCATCAACATCAGCATCAGTCATAATAATTATTTTATGATATCTTAATTTAGCAATATCAAACTCATCACCAATACCTGTCCCAAAGGCTGTAATCATTGATCTTATTTCATTATTTTCAAAAATTTTATCAAGTCTTGCTTTCTCTACATTTAATATTTTCCCTCTTAATGGCAGTATTGCTTGTGTTTTTGAATCTCTTCCTTCCTTAGCAGAACCACCTGCAGAATCCCCCTCAACTAAAAATATTTCTGAGGCTGTGGCATCTTTTGAAGAACAGTCAACCAATTTACCAGGTAATGAAGATATTTCTAAAGCACTTTTCCTTCTTGTTAATTCTCTGGCCTTTTTAGCAGCAACTCGCGCTCTTGAGGCTACCACAGATTTTTCCATTATTATTTTTGCCTCATCAGGATTTTCAAGTAAAAATCGCTCAAAGCCTTCAGAAAAAATCGAATCACTAATTTTCCTGACCTCACTATTACCTAATTTAGTTTTAGTTTGCCCTTCAAATTGCGGATTACGATGTTTTAAGGATATGATAGCAGTCAACCCTTCTCTTACGTCTTCTCCAGTAAAAGGTTCATCTGTGGATTTTAAATAATTCTTATCTTTTGCGTAATTATTTAATATTCTAGTTAATGCTCTTCTAAAACCTTCCTCATGGGTTCCCCCTTCATATGTTGGTATGTTATTAACAAATGAATACACATTTATTAAATACCCAGAATTATATTGCATAGCTATTTCAAGTATTACATCTTCCTCTTCGTTTTCAAAAAAAATTATACTTTTATGAATAGGATTTTTATTTTTATTTAATAATTCAATATATTCTTTTATTCCGCCTTGATATAAAAATTCTTCTTTGATGTTTTCTCTTTCGTCACTTAAAATTATTTTTAAACCTTTATTAAGAAAAGCCAATTCTCTTAGTCTTTTTTTTAATGTTTCATAGTTGTAACTAATTGTTTCACTAAAAATCAATGGGTCGGCCTTAAATGTAACTGTTGTTCCTGAAACATCCTTTTCACATTTATTTATAATTGTTAATTCCCCTACTGGTTTGCCTCCATTTTCAAATCTTTGAAAATAGACATTCCCGTTTTTATATACAGTAACCTCCAACCATTCACTTAATGCATTAACAACTGATGCTCCAACACCATGCAAACCACCAGAAACTTTATAACCATTTCCTCCGAATTTTCCACCAGCATGAAGAACTGTATATACCGTCTCAACAGTAGATTTGCCAGTCTTCTCGTGTATCTCTACTGGTATACCTCTTCCATTATCTATTACTGTAATATGATTTTCTTTTGAAATTATTACTTCTATCCTATCGCAAACACCAACTAATGCCTCATCAATAGAATTATCTACAATTTCCCATACTAAATGGTGTAGTCCTTTTTCACTAGTTGTCCCTATATACATTCCAGGTCTTTTTCTTACCGCTTCTAAACCCTCTAACACTTGTATATCTGCTGCTGAATATTTTGTTTCTTCCATTTAATTCACCTCTTGTCTTATTTTCACATTTCCATTTTCTATTTCAAATATTTTAGCTCTTTTAATTATTTGTTTCTTTATATTTCTAATATCAGTAGTTGTTATAATTGTTTGAAATTTTTCATCTATATATTTCATTATATTATTTATTTTTTTTTCATCTAATTCACTAAATATATCATCTAATAATAATATTGGATAATTATTTATATTATTTTTAAAAACTTCTATTTCTGCTATTTTAAAAGATAATACCGCAACCCTTTGTTGCCCTTGAGAACCAATATATTTTAAATTATTATTATTTAACCAAAAAGAAAAGTCATCTCGATGCGGTCCTATTAATGTAATTCCCTGTTTTACTTCTTTATCAAATATAATTAAAAATTTTTCATATAAATCATTTTTTAATTTTTCTTCGTCAACTTCATTATTTTCTAAAAAACTGTCATACTTTATATATAAATGTTCTTTTCCTGTTATATTTTTAAATATGATTCCTATATTCAAATTTATATTTTCTATAAATTCCTTTCTCATAAAATGAATTTTAATAGCCCTAACTATTAAATGTTTGGTAATAACTTCATAATAATTTTTATCCTTTATTTTATTTAAAAACATTAATCGAAGATACTCATTTCTAATTTTTAATAATTTATTATACTCTATTAGTATTTTTAAATATTTTTTTGATATTTGCGCAAGTTCTATATTAATATAGTTTCTTCTAACACTTGGCGAACTTTTAATTATTTCCAAATCATCAGGTCAAAACATAATAATATTTAAATTTGATATATAATTTATAAAATTTTTAACTTTTTTATTATTAATTTTTACCATTTTCTCTTTTTGGGATATTTTAACCTCGAGTTTTTTTATAATTTCGTCTTGATCAATCCATCCGTTTATTCTACAAAAAATACAACCCTTTTTTATTAAATTATTTTCTACTAGTAGACGGTGTGATTTAGTTAAAGCCAATACATAAATACTTTCTAATATATTTGTTTTACCTTGAGCATTATCTCCAACTAAGATATTGATTTTATCATTAAAATCAATGCTAATCTTCTCATAATTTCTAAAATTCCTTAACTCAATTCTTTTTAATACCATTATTAACCTTTTTCAGCCTCATACACCCACCTTTTACATCTACCAATAATAAAACACTAGCTAGAGATATTATACCATAGATAACATGTTTTTTTATAAAAAAAATAAGAGATTACTACAAAAGTAACCTCTTATTTTTTCCTTTTCCTTAATACTGATTCAAGTCTTGCCGCTCTAAGTATTTGATTATCTAAAGAACCATAAGAAATATTTAGATGAAGCATATAACCATTATTAAATAAAACAACCGATCTATCAATATCCTTATAATACTTATTAATATTATTTAATGAAATCCAGCAACATTCATAAATTCTATGTGATTTTGTAGGAAAGAAAATTATTTCCTTTGTTTCCTCAATAATAATTGGTGATTTATGAGTAACAGATATTAATTTTTTAGTTCCTGCTTGCCTACCTGAAAAAGAACTACCAAAATATTGACAACTATTATCAATAATTTCATAAGGAGTTTGTTCTATTATAAATTCACTATCTCTTTCTATTATCTTAGATTTGTAATTATCAAGTGGAACTACAGCTAGTGTTTCTTCATTTATCTCATAACTATTCATTATTCACCTCCTAACTTCTTATAGTTATATTTTCTATAAAAAATATACCATTCCTTTTTACCAAATAAAAAAGTAGAAATATGTCTTTTTTTGTCGTTACTTCTACTTTTTTGTATTATTTTATATTAATATGTCCTTATTGGCAAAACTAGTTGCATTAAATCATCGGAATAAGGATTTTTCAATATTATTGGTTTTGTTTCCTCATTGAAAATTATTTCTATTTTTTCACTTTCAAATGCCTTTATTGCCTCCATCATATATTTAGCACTAAAAGATATTTTTAAATCTACTTTATTATTTTTTTCTATTTCCATCCTTTCCTCAACTTTCCCAATTTCTGGAGAATTAGAGGTTAAGATTAAAATGTTATCTTTTATTTCTAAATTAACAATATTTTTTTCTTTATCATTAGTTAATAATGACGCTCTATCTATTACATCATAAAATTCCAACGTATTAGTATATACTTTTAAAATATTAATATTTTCAATAAATTTTGTTGTATCCGGATAGGAACCATTTATTAATTTTGATTGAAATGTTATATTTTCAAATATAAATATTATTTTATTATTAAAAATATGAATCTCTAATTTTTCATCGTTATCATCTATAATTTTATTTAAGTCGATTAAATTTTTTCCTGGTATAACAATGTCAAACAACTCATCATTATTTTCAATGCTTATTATTTTTTTAGCTAATCGATAAGAATCTGTTGCAGTACACTCCATTGTATTTTTGTTTAATTTAAAATTTATACCTGTTAATACTGGCCTTGTTTCTTGCAAAGAAAAAGCAAAAGATGTTTGATTGATTATATTTTTAAAAATATTTTTACTAATTATTATAGGTTTTTTGTTTTTTTCAATGTTAATCTTAGGATATTCCATAGCACTAATTCCATTTAAATTGAATTCAGTCCTTTGAGTACTTACTAATAATTTCAAACCATCTACAATCTCTATGTTTATAATTTCATCTGGAAGTTTTTTTATAATTTCAACAATATATTTACCAGGGATTACAATTGATCCGAGTTTAATAATATTAAATTTTTCACTATCAATAAATGCTTGTATTGTTATTTCATTATCGCTTCCAGTTAATAATAAACCACTTTCAATCAATTCAAATTTTATACCTGCTAATATTGGTATAAAATTTTTATTTGAAAGAGCCTTTGACACATGTAATAATTGATTTAATATAATTTCTTTTTTTATTGAAAATTTCATTTTAATTCTCCTTTTTTATTTATATTATATTTATATTTTTTATTATTTAATTGTTAATATTGTGGAAAAGTAATTCTTACTGTTATTTTATATATAGTGTATATTTTATAAAAAGTTAATAAAACTCTTGATAACTTAAAGTTTTCCACAATATTATTTAATTTCTTTTTTTAAGTGTTCTATTACGTTGTTTAAATCACTATTATTTTTGATAGTCTTTTCAATTTTTTCATAGGCGTGAATAACAGTTGAGTGGTCTCTTCCACCAAATTCTATCCCAATTCTAGGATATGACTCATCTGTTAGTATTCTTGATAAATACATCGCTACTTGCCTTGGAAGAGTGATTGAGGAATGCCTTCTTTCTGATTTTAAATCATCAAAATTTATTCCATAGTAATTGGCCACTATTCTTTGAATTCTTTGAATGTTATTTTTAGTAGATATATTTTTATTTAAATAATCCTTCAAAGCTTCAATAGCTAATTCTAAATTTATATCACTACTACTCATTATAGCAGAATATGCATATAATCTAGTAATTGCACCCTCTAATTGTCTTATATCAGATTCACAATTATTAGCTATATATTCTATTACATCAAATGGTATTTCTTTAACTAAATCCTGATTACCAATTTTTTTCTTTAAAATTTCTATTCTTAAATTAAAATCAGGAGGATAAATGTTAACTGTAAGACCCCAATTAAATCTTGTTCTAAGTCTTTCTTCTAAAACTTTTAAGTCATCAGGAGATCTATCAGAAGAAATAATTATTTGTTTATTTTCATTATATAAATTATTAAAAGTATGAAAAAATTCTTGTTGACTTTTAGTAGTGCCACCTAAAAATTGAATATCATCAATAATTAAAACATCAATGTTTCTATATTTATTTTTAAAATTATCAATTGCATTAAAATTTGTGCCATTTTCATCTTTTTTTAATAGTTCTAGAAAATCATTTATAAATTGTTCGCTTGTTACATATAAAACATTTTTGGTTGAATTTTTAATTATATAGTTACCGATGGCATGCATTAAATGAGTCTTACCCAAACCACTTCTACCATATAAAAATAAAGGATTGTATACTTTTCCTGGATTTTCAGCAACAGCTAATGAAGCTGCTTGAGCAAAACGGTTACTTTCCCCTACTATAAAATTATCAAATAAATATCTGTTATTTATATTAGCTGCAACATGACTTCTAAAAGGAACACCTTGTTCTTTAGAAATAAAATTATTATTACTTTCCTCTTCTAATATAAATTCCGCATCAAAATTTGTACCTGTTAATAAATTAAAAGTTTCATCTATAATTTCAATATAATTTTCTGATAAATGTTTTTTATGAATAGCCATTGGAACCATAATAATAGCCTTGCCATCTTTTATTTCAATTAAATTTGTATCCTTAAACCATGTATCAAAAGCAAGCGAAGTAACATTACCTTTAATTTTTTCTAAAAAATTATGCCATAAATTATTTATATCCATAATATCACATCCTCGCAATTTTTAAAGAAACTTAATAATATTTTATATTAATAAACTAGAAAAATAAAGAAAAAAGATTTTAAAAAAGATAAATTAACAACTTATCCACAACCATAAAAGTATTTTTGTATGTTAAAACTATGAAAAAATACTAGTTTTCCACAGTTTTTGTTTATTTTTGAAAAAACATCTATAATCCCAAATTATAGTAGTTGTGAATATGTGGATAAAACCATATTTAAATTATATATAACATTTATGATAACGGATTGTTGACAATAAGAGCATAAATCAATTATAATGAAGAAACGAATGACGTATGGAGGTGTAATAATGAAAAGAACTTATCAACCTAATAATAGAAAAAAGAGTAAGAAACACGGTTTTTTTGCTAGAATAAAAACAAGAATATTAAATAGCAGAAGAAAAAAAGGACGAACAAAATTATCTAGTTAAAACATCCACTTGCATAGTGGTTTTTTTACTATTGGAAAGGACTTTCTATTGTGAAGAAGATAAATATAATAAAAAAAGAGCGCGATTTCGATAGAATAATAAAAAAAAACAAACCTTATAAAAACAAATATTTTTTATTTTTTGTTAGTCAAAATATTATAGATACCTATCGTTTTGGTATATCGGTAAGTACAAAAGTAGGTAATGCTGTTATTAGAAATAAAATAAAAAGACAAATCAAAAATATTTTGGATATGTATAAAAATAAGTTTAAAAAAGGATTTGATTGTATTATAATAGTTGATAGAAGAATTGTAGAACTTGATTTTAATCTTATTAAATCTAATTTAGAAGATCTAATTTATAAAATAGACCTTCTTGAGGAGGAAAAAACAAATGATAAAAAATAAAGTAAAAATAGGTTTATTATTATGTGTTTTGATTATTATGACTGGTTGCACGAAGGTAATGAAAGATGAAAATAATGAAATAGTTAAATATGATAAAACGGGCCAACATTTAACAGAAAATATTTTGTGTAGACCTAAAAACAAGGAAGTTATCCAACTTTATAAAGATAATAATGTAAATATTGATGATTTAGTGGAATGTGAAAATTTTCAAATAACATCAGGTGGTTATGAAGGTATATGGGTTTCTTTTTTTGTAAAACCCCTCGCTTATTTGATTTTGAGAGCAAGTAATATAGTAGGAAATCATGGTGTAGGATTGATTATAGTTTCTTTATTAATTAGGTTTTTGGTTAATCCAATAACGAGAAAATCAGCAATTCAAACAGAGAATATGAAAAGAGCAAAACCAGAATTAGAAAGTATTGAGAAAAAATATAAAAATAAAAATGATCAAGAAACAACTATGAAAAAAACGCAAGAGATTTTAATGGTTTATAAAAAATATAAGGTAAATCCATTATTTGGTTGTATATTTGCAGTTATTCAGTTACCTTTATTTATTTCTTTTTTAGAAGCGATTAATAGAACGCCAGCCATTTTTGAAGATAGGCTTTTAACTTTTCAGTTAGGAACAACTCCTTATATTGGAGTAATGGAACAAGGAAATATAACTTATATTGTTTTAATATTATTAATATTATTAACTACTTACTATTCATTTGTATTTAGTATTGTATCCACTAATAAAGAGCAAGAGAAACAGATGAAATTTACAATGATTATAATGTTATTTGTTATTAGTTACGCATCACTTCATTTTTCAGCGGCAATATCTTTTTATTGGATATCGTCTAGTATATTTACAATAGTTCAAAATGTATTAATTAAAAGGAGTGATAGTGAATTATGAAAGTATATAAGTTTGATGGAAAAAAAATAGAAGATATAAGAAAAGAGATTTTAGAAAAATTAAATGAAAAAGAGGAAAATATTATTATCGTAGAAAAAGAAGTAAGAAGTGGTATATTTAAATCAAAAAAAATAGATGTAGAAGTTGTAATAATATCAGAAGTTATTCAATTTATAAAAGATTATCTTAAAAATATAGGTAAACTAATGAATATTGATATTAATATTGAAGTGAAAACTAGGGATAGTAATATTTATTTTTTAATTATTTCAGATAATAATAAGATACTAATTGGAAAAAACGGTAAAACAATAGATGCTCTTCAAACAATAATTAAGCAAGCAATATATATAAAAACAAACATGTTCATTAATTTTAGTATAGATGTTGGTAACTATAAGAAAAATCAGATTGAAAATATTGAAAAATTTGTTAAAGGAATAGCAAGAGAGGTCAGTAAGTCAAAAATAGAAGTTAAGTTAGATAGTATGAATTCATATGAAAGAAGGATAGTTCATTCTGTTTTGGCAGAGGATAAGTATGTAAGTACCCAAAGTCATGGAGAAGAACCAAATAGATATATTGTAATAAAACCAAAAGGGGAATAGTTATTCCCTTTTTATTAAATATAATAATATTAAAGGATGTGAGATTATTAAAGAAACAATAGCTGCGATATCGACAGCTTTAGGTGTGGGCGCTATATCAATTATAAGAATTAGTGGGGATGAAGCAATTGAAATAGTAAATAAAATATTTAAAGGCAAAGATTTAACTAAAGTGGATACACATACAATTAATTATGGATACATATATAATCCTTATGACAAAAAAATTGTTGATGAAGTATTGGTAATGATAATGAAAAAACCTAGAAGTTTTACGATGGAAGATATTGTTGAAATAAATTGCCATGGTGGTATTTCTACAACTAATAAAATTTTAGAATTAGTATTAACAAGTGGAGCAAGATTATCTGAGCCTGGAGAATTCACCAAACGAGCATTTTTAAATGGACGTATTGATCTTATAAAAGCAGAGGCAATTATGGATTTAATAAATGCTAAGACAGAAATGAGTAGAAAATTAGCGTTTAATCAAATAGAGGGTAAATTATCAACACTTATAAGAAATTTAAAAAAAGAAATTTTAGGCATTATGGCCAATGTTGAAGTAAATATAGATTATCCAGAATACGAAGATATTGAAAAAATAACATACGAGAATCTAAAAATTAAAATCGAAGAAATTAAGAAAAATATGAAAAAAATGTTAGAAGAAACAGAAAATAGTAGAATAATTAAAGAAGGTATTAAAGCTGTTATAATAGGAAAACCAAATGTGGGGAAAAGTAGTATTCTGAATAAGTTAACGGATGAAGAAAAAGCAATAGTAACTGATATTCCTGGAACAACAAGAGATGTAGTAGAAGGAACTGTTAATTTAGATGGAATTATTATTAATATTAAGGATACAGCAGGAATAAGAGAAACAAAAGATATTATAGAGAAAATAGGAGTTGAAAGAAGTAAAAAATTAATAAATGAAGTTGATTTAGTAATAATGGTATTAAATAATAATGAGGAACTAACAGAAGAAGATATGGAACTTTTAGATAAAATAAAAAACATTACCCATATTATAGTAATTAATAAGGTAGATTTAGAAAACAAGTTGGATAAAGAAAAAATTAGTAATAGTAATATTGTAATGTGCAATACGATAAATATAGATGGGTTAGATTTTTTAAAACAAAAAATAAAAGAACTGTTTAATTTAAATAAAATAGATAAACAAGATTTTAATTATTTATCAAATGCTAGGCAAATATCTTTATTGAAAGAAGCAATAGTTGTTATATCTGATATAGAAGAAGCAATAGCAACAAAAATTCCGATTGATATAATAGAGACCGATTTAAGAAAGATATGGTTAATATTAAGTGATATATTAGGGGAAATATATCAAGAGGACTTAATAAATGAAATTTTTTCTCAATTTTGTTTAGGAAAATAAAAAAATATGAGTAAGTATATAAAAATAGTTATTAAGAAGGCGGTGAAAAATAATGAGTTATGAAATAATAGTTGTTGGTGGTGGACATGCAGGGTGTGAAGCGGCTTTAGCATCAGCTAGGAAAAAACATAAGACATTGCTTATAACATCAAATATAAACAATATTTCTAACATGCCATGTAATCCATCGCTTGGCGGTCCAGCCAAAGGTATAGTGGTAAGGGAAATAGATGCCTTAGGTGGAGAGATGGGAAGAAATGCTGATAAAGCTATTTTGCAGATGAAAATGCTAAATATGGCTAAAGGACCTGCCGTTAGAGCATTAAGAGCACAAATAGACAAAGTAGTATATCCAAAAATAATGTTAGAAACATTAAAAAAGGAAAAAAAATTACATATATTAGAAGGTATGGTTGAAGACTTAATAATCGATGAAAATGTAGTAAAAGGTATTATTTTAGAAGATGGTACAAAAATAAAGTCCAATATAGTTATATTAACAACAGGCACTTATATGAAAGCAAATATATTAATTGGAAGCACAAAAAAAAGAAGTGGTCCCAATGAAGAAAGAGCATCTTTAAATTTAAGTGATAATTTAAGAAAAATAGGATTTGAAATACAAAGGTTGAAAACAGGAACACCACCAAGAATTGAAAAATCATCTATAGATTTTTCAAAGATGAGGGAAGAAAAAGGAGATTCAATATTATATACATTTAGTCATGATATGAAGCCAATATATAAAATAAAGGAACAAAAACCATGTTATTTAATACATACTACTAAAAACACACACGAATTAATAAAAAACAATTTAGAAAAATCTAGCATGTATGGTGGTTATGTAGAAGGAATAGGACCTAGATATTGTCCATCAATTGAAGATAAGATAACCAGATTTAGTGATAAAGAATCTCACCAGTTATTTTTAGAACCAGAAAGCATTTACTATGATGATATATATCTACAAGGTTTTTCAACAAGTATGCCAATTGAAATGCAGGAAGAAATGATACATACTCTGCCAGGACTAGAAAAAGCTAAAATTAAAAAATATGCATATGCAATTGAATACGATGCCATTAATCCAATCCAAATCAAATCTAATTTAGAAACAAAACTTATTAATAATTTATATACAGCAGGTCAAATAAATGGGACAAGCGGATACGAGGAAGCAGCTGCTCAAGGTTTAATGGCAGGTATAAATGCATCATTATCAATAGAGGGAAGAGAACCATTAGTATTAAAAAGAAGTGAGGCATATATAGGAGTTCTAATAGATGATTTAGTTACTAAAGGTACTAAAGAACCATACCGACTATTAACATCAAGAGCAGAATTTAGATTATTATTAAGAAATGATAATGCTGATTTAAGATTAAGGGAATATGGTTATAATATAGGTTTAATAAATAAACATAAATATAATAGATTAATAAGAAAAAAGAAAGAGATTGATAATTATATAAACTATTTTAGAACTGATAAAATTAACCCCACAAAGGAAAACAATGAATTCTTAAGGGAAAATAATAGTGCTGAAATAAAAGATGGTATAAGCATTTATAATTTGCTTAAAAGACCAGAAATAACAATTAATCATATAAAAAAAATAAGGAAAATAACTTTATCTAAAGAAATATTAGAACAAATAGAAATAAATATTAAGTATGAAGGTTATATTAGTAAAGTTTATAAAGAAGTAGGGCAATTAATAAAATACGAAAAACTAATAATACCATCTAATATTAATTATGATAACGTTCACAATTTAGCATCGGAGGCTAAACAAAAATTAAAAGAAATAAATCCAACCTCTCTTGGGCAAGCTATGCGAATAAGTGGAGTAAATCCATCAGACATTGCTATTCTAATGATTTATTTTAAAAAGGAGGAAGCGAAATAGATATTAATGAATTTATAATTGAATTAAATAAAATAGGAATAATAGTAGATGATAATAAATTAATAAAACTAGAAAAATATTATAATTTTTTAATAGAGTGGAATAAAAAAATTAATTTAACTAATATAGTTGAAAAAAAAGATGTGTATTTAAAACATTTTTATGATAGCTTAACTTTGAATAAAATAATTAATTTAGAAAAAACTAATAATATGTGTGATATAGGTAGTGGCGCAGGTTTTCCAGGAGTAGTAATAAAAATTTTTTTCCCAAACCTTATTGTAACTTTAGTTGATTCAATAGAAAAAAGGACTAAATTTTTAAATTTAGTGATTAAAGAAATTGACTTGAAAGATATAATAGTAGTAAAGCAAAGGGCTGAAATTTTTGGAAACATAAATAGAGAAAAATACGAAGTTGTAACTGCTCGCGCCGTAGCAAAACTAAATATACTTGCTGAATTATGTTTGCCTATCACAAAAATTGATGGGTACTTTATTGCGATGAAAGCTAATTGTGATGAGGAAATAGAATTAAGTAAGGAGGCAGTAGAAAAATTAGGTGGCAAAATAATAAAAGCAGAAAAATTCTTGCTTCCTTTTGAGAATAGTACTAGAACTTTAATTAAAATAGTTAAAAATAGAAAAACCTTAACTATATATCCTAGGAAATTTGAAAAAATTAAAGAAAAACCATTGTAAAAAGGCTATGAAAAATGGTAATATTATATAGTAGAGTAGTGGAAGGGGCGAAACTATGAATATAGAAAAAGAAATAATAGAAATTAGTATTGATGATATTATTCCCAATAGATTTCAACCAAGAGAAAAATTTGATGATGGGGATTTAAATGAATTATCACAATCAATAAGGGAACACGGGATTATTAATCCTATTATTGTAAGAAAGATAGGAGAAAAATACGAAATAGTGGCAGGAGAAAGAAGACATAAAGCTTCTATTATTGCTGGCATGAATACAATTCCTGCAATAATAGCAAAAGTAGACGATTACGAAAGTGCTGAAATAGCATTGATTGAAAATATTCAAAGAAAAGATTTAACACCAATTGAAGAAGCAAAAACATATTTAACAATCCTAAAAATGGGAGATTTAACACAAGAACAGTTAGCTCAAAGAATGGGGAAAAAGCAACCCACAGTAGCAAACAAATTAAGATTGCTTGAATTAGAGCAAGATGTACAACACGCATTAGTAGATGGAAAAATTTCAGAAAGACATGCCCGTTCATTGCTAAGCGTAAAAGATAGGGAAATTCAAAAAAAACTATTAGAAGATATTATAAATAAACGTATGACAGTAAGAGAAACGGATTTAGAAATTAAGAAAATACTAGGAAATGACTATATAAAAGATAACGAAAAAGAAGGAAAAGAATCATTTGAAATAATAAGTGAACACGATCAAAAACCATTATCATCTAATAATAATATTATGGGTGTTGATGAAATAGAAAAAATTAAACAACAAGCAGCAGATATAAAACAAACTAAGCCTGCTCCTGATATAAATAACTTATTAAAATCAAAGGCAAGCGATATGGAAGATGATGTTGCTAAAAACGAAAGAATGGTTCATAATAAATTTGTTGATTTATATAACACTTCAACTAACCAAATATCAAATAATTCTTTTGAAGTTAACAATTTAGAAAAAACAAGTAAAAAAGAAGATATTATTCCAGTTAATAACGATACATACGTGATAAAAGATTTAAGAACAGTTATTAATACGATTAGACAATGTATTAATACTATTGAAAAATGTGGATTTTCTATTGATGCTGAGGAATTTGATTTTGAGCAAATGTATCAAGTAATAATAAAAATAAATAAGAAATAAATTAGGGATAATAAGGAAGGTACTTAATAATAAGTATCTTTTTTCATAAAAAGGTTTAAATGTTTCATTTTTTTTGGTAAAATGAAGGTATACTTTTTAAACTAAAGAAGGTGAATAAATGGGAAAAATTATATCGCTAGTTAATCAAAAAGGCGGAGTTGGTAAAACTACTACTAGTATAAATTTATCTGCTTCTTTAGCATTATTAGGGAAAAAAATATTATTGATTGATTTAGATCCACAAGGTAATGCTACAACAGGTATAGGTATAAACAAGGGTGATATAGAGAAAAGTATATATGATGTATTAATAGATAAGGCTACAATAGAAGATGTGGTAGTGAAAACTAAATTTAAAAATTTATTTGTTATACCAGCTACTATTAATTTGGCAGGTATAGATATAGAATTACTAGGAAAAAGTAGAAGTGAGCCTGGATTTACTAAAGCAGGGCAATTAAAAAAATATTTAGATAATGTTAGAAGTCAATATGATTTTATTATAATAGATTGTCCACCATCATTAGGCATAATAACTACCAATGCCCTAACAGCATCAGATTCAGTCATTATACCAGTTCAATGTGAATTTTTTGCTTTAGAAGGAATAATGCAGTTATTAAATACAATAATGCTTGCTCAAAAAAACTTGAACCCAGATTTAGATATTGAAGGAGTAATACTTACTATGCTTGATTCAAGAACAAATCTCGGATTAGAAGTTGTAGAAGATATTAGAAGTTATTTTAAAGAAAGAGTTTATAATACTATAATTCCTAGATTAATCAGATTGTCAGAAGCACCATCTCATGGAAAACCAATAATATCATATGATCCTAAAAGTAGAGGGTCAGCGGCATACATTAACCTAGCAAAGGAAGTGATTCAAAGAAATGGAAATTAAAAGAAGAGCACTAGGCAGGGGATTAGAAGAATTATTTAGCTCAGAACCATTAGATTTTGAAACGATTGAAAGAAAAATTGTTGAAATAACCCCTAAAGAAGAAATTGTTGAAATAAATTTAAATGAATTAAGAGCTAATCCATATCAACCAAGGAAAAATTTTGAAGCTAAAGCTTTAGAAGAACTTGCTCAATCAATAAAAGAACATGGTATATTTCAACCAATTATTGTAAAAAAAAGCATAAAAGGATATGATATTATAGCTGGTGAACGAAGAGTTAAAGCTAGTAAAATAGCTGGCAGGGAAACAATTCCTGCCATTATTAGAGATTTTTCAGATAAAGAGATGATGGAAATAGCATTACTTGAGAACTTACAAAGAGAAAATTTATCAGCGATAGAAGAAGCATCGGCGTATAAAAAATTACTCGACCATTTAAACATAACTCAAGAGCAACTTGCTATTAGAATTAGTAAAAGCAGACCACATATTACTAATTTACTGGGTTTATTGAAATTAACGCCAGATGTTCAAAATAAATTAATAAATAATGAAATATCAATGGGCCACGCCCGTATTTTAAGTAAATTAGAAGACATTAATCAAATTGATTGGTTAGTAGAAAAAATAATTAATGATAATTTAAGCGTAAGGCAATTAGAATATATGGTTGTATCTTCGGAATTTAAAAGAAAAATAGAAATTAAAAAGAGAAGTACTGAAAAAAATAAAGAATATACATATATAGAAGAAATATTAAAAGAAAAATTAGGTGCTAAAGTTAAAATTACTAGTAAAAAGATAGAGATTAACTACGATTCGCATCACGACTTAAATAGAATATTAGATATAATTGGAATAGAATATAAGGAGTGATCTAATGATAGAACACTTTAACAATATATTAAATAGATTGTATTTGCCTTTATTATACATTATTGTTGGTATCATGATTTATCTTATATTGGAAAAGATAATTGCTAAAATTTTTAATGTTGAATTAGATTATGTAGATATAAAGAAGCGAAGAAAGAAAACATTAGAAATTATGGCCAAAAACATTATTAAATATATTGTAACTTTTAGTGTGATTATAGCCACTTTAAATGTTTTTAACATCAGTACACAGACGTTAGTGGCGGGACTTAGTGTATTAGGTATAATTGTGGGTTTTTCATTACAGGACATACTAAAAGACTTTCTATCTGGTATTTTTATTATATTTGATAATAAATACGATGTTGGCGATGTTGTAAGTATTAATAATTATAAAGGTGAAGTTATATTTTTGGGTTTAAAATCAACTAGAATTAAAAGCATAGACGGTGATATTAAAATAATATTGAATCGTAATATAACAGAAGTTATTAATTATAGTTTGGGTAATTCTAGAGTTGTAATTGATATTTCAATTAGTAATGATATTGATATTGATAAAATAGAGAAAGAATTAGAATTAATATTTAATGAAATGGATGGGCATATCAAATATACAGTGGGGAATATAATATTACTTGGTCTCAACAAGGTAGATGATAAATCTATTACATATAGAATGGTAGTTCAGTCAGACCCGCTTAAACATCCAATTGTACAACGACAAATATTAAGGAAATTAAAAATAGAATTAGATAAGCGTCAATTTAAAATAATTTCCTTAACAGGAGGACCACTATGAATAAAGAATATAATATAGGTAGCAAGGTTATTATGAAAAAAAAACACCCTTGTGGTTTTAATGAATGGAGAATTACTAGAATAGGTGTTGATATTAAAATAGAATGTCTTAATTGTAATAGAGAAATTATGATGCCTAGAATAGAATTTAACAAAAAGGTTAAAAAAATTTTTTAAATGGTCCGAGGAGGATTATGTATGACAGAGACAAATGAAAAAAAGAAGAAAAGAATTGGGAAAATTGTTCTACACCCAGCCACATCATTTATCTTATTAACTATTATAACGATAATAATAAGCAGCGTGGCTTCATCATTAGGTGTACAAGCAACTCATATAAGGATAAATCCTATTACGGGAGAATTACAACCACAATTAATAATAATAAATTCTCTTCTAAACAGAGAGGGATTTACTTTTATAGTAAGCGAGGCGATTAGAAATTTTATTAGTTTCGCCCCGTTTGCTTTAATAATAGTTTTTCTAGTTGCATTTGGTGTTTTGGATAAGAGTGGTCTATTAAAAACCCTAATTCAAAAATCTACAAACAAATTAAATAGGAAAACAGTTACTTTTTTATTATTCTTTTTTGGTATGATATTAAACATTTTCATGGAGACTGCCTATGTTATTTTAATTCCACTAGGAGCACTAATTTTTCTTTATAATAATAGAAATCCACTTCTTGGGATAGTTGCTGGGTTTGCGGCAGTTGCATTTGGCTTTAGTATAAACATGTTTGTTACGCCTTTAGATATATCAATAATACATTATACGAACATGGCAGCTAAAGTTATAGATACGAAATATCAAGTGGGATTGTTGTCAAATATATATATAATGATAGCGGCCGTAATATTATTATCATGGCTTGGCACTTTTATTACCGAAAAAATAATAATTAAGAAAATAGGAAAATATACCTCTTCTGAAGAAGAAAATAAAGAAGAGGTAGTTGAATATAAGAAAAAAGGTTTTACCTATGCCTCGATAACGTTTATTATAATTACTTTACTATATTTATATATGTTAATTCCTGGCTTGCCTTATTCTGGCCTATTATTAGATTATAGTGAAAGAGAATATTTAAAACAATTATTAGGGCCAACATCTTATTTTCAAAACTCAATTCCTTTTTTAATAGCTTTGTTATTTATAACTACAGGAATAGCATATGGATTGGGTGCTGAAACATTTAAAAGTGATAAAGATATTGTGAAAGCAATGAATAATTATATGCCAGTTTTAACTGAAATTGTTGTTATGATATTTTTTGCTTCTCAATTTATTTCTATATTTCGAAGAACAAATATAGGCAATATTATTGTAGCTTGGGGTGGGGAATTAATTAGAGCAAGTGATTTTTCCGGGATTCCATTAATTATATTAACCTTATTAGTAATAGCATTTATAAATATTTTTATGACATCTGCAACAATGAAATGGGCAATTTTGTCGCCAATCATAGTGCCAATTCTTATGCAAATGAATATTACCCCCGAATTTTCGCAAGTTATATTAAAAGCTGGCGATTCCATCACTAATGGAATTACGCCATTATTAGCGTACTTTGTTATTTATTTATCCTTTATGAATTACTATAATAAAGATTATAGTGAAATAATAAGTATAAAAAAGGGTTTATCATTGACTATACCATATAGTATTGCTTATACTGTATTTTGGATTTTAATTTTAGTGAGCTGGTATTTAATAGGATTACCTATTGGACCAGGCGCGTACCCAACACTACCAATTTTTTAGATGAGGTGACTTGAAATGGCTTTGACAGCTGGAATTATAGGACTTCCTAATGTAGGAAAATCGACTTTATTTAATGCAATAACTAAAAAAAATATATTAGTTGCTAATTATCCTTTTGCTACTATTGACCCCAATCTTGGAATAGTAGCTGTTCCTGATACAAGACTAAATATATTAAATGAAAAATATATGCCAGAAGAAATAATACCAACTACTTTTGAATTTACTGATATTGCGGGGTTGGTTAAAGGAGCATCACTAGGAGAAGGATTAGGAAACAAATTTTTATCTCATATTAGAGAAGTAGATGCTATATGTATGGTAGTTAGATGCTTTGATGATGAAACTATTATACATGTAGAGAATAATATTGATCCTATTAGAGATATGGAAATTATTAATTTTGAATTGATGATTTCGGATTTAGAAATTATAGAAAGCAGAATAAATAAAATAATTAAAAAGGCAGTTAATCCAAATGAAAAAGATATTATTAAGGAATTAGAAGTACTGCAAAAGGCAAAGGCTAATTTAGAAAAAAACAAACCACTTAGAGTTTTTGAATATAGTGAAAACGAATATAAACTTTTGAAAACATATAATCTTTTATCTTTAAAACCGTTGATATATATAGCAAACCTAGAGGAAAAAGAAATAAATAACAAAATGAATAAATACGTAAAAGAAGTAGAAGAATATGCTAATAAAGAAAAAACACTAGTAGTAACCATATGCGCTAAAGTAGAATCTGAAATAAGTGAATTAAATGATGAAGATAAATCTTTGTATTTAAAAGAATTAGGAATAGATGAAAGTGGATTAGATAAACTTATAAAAGCAACATATAATTTATTAGGCCTATCAACATTTTTTACAGCCGGTCCAAAAGAAGTAAGAGCTTGGACCTTTAAAAAAAGCATGAATGCTAAAGAGTGTGCAGGTATAATTCATAGTGATTTTGAAAAGGGTTTTATTAAAGTTGAAGTAATATCGTTTGATGACTTAGTAAAATATGGTGATGAAAAACAAGTGAAAGAAAATGGACGATTAAGAATAGAAGGAAAAAAATATATTATGGAAGATGGAGATATATGTTATTTTCGTTTTAACGTATAAAAACATTTACATATCAAACATGTTTTGCTATAATTAGTAATCGAGTAATTTAATTACTCCTTGCTTCATTATAGTTTTGAAGCCATTAGACCAAAAGGAGGTGTAAGATATGAAAAAATATGAAATTATGTTTATTGTTAGATCTAATATGGAAGAAGCAAATATTAAAAACAGAGTAAAAGAGTTTGAAGATATTCTTTTAAAAAACAATACGAAGATTTTAGAAAAAAAAGAATATGGTCAAAAAGAATTAGCATTTGAAATTAATAAACATAAATCGGGATATTATTTTTTATATCATGTTGAATCAAACGATTCAAAAGGAATTGAGGAGTTTAATCGTAAAGCTCTTATCAATGAAGATATTGTTCGTCATGCAATAACAAGAATTAAAGAGTAAGAAAAGAGGTATTTTAATGAATAAGGCCTTATTAATTGGAAGATTAACTAGAGATCCAGAGTTAAAATATACGAATAATAATATACCTGTTGCTACATTTACGTTAGCTATAAATAGACCATTTTCTAATCAGGGTGGCGAGAAACAAACTGATTTTATTAATATTGTTGTTTGGAGAAAACAAGCAGAAACAGCGAAAAACTATATTTCTCAAGGAAGTTTAGTAGCAGTTGAAGGTAGAATTCAAACGAGAAGTTATGATGCGCAGGACGGAACTAAAAGATATATTACCGAAATTGTTGCTGATAATATTCAATTCTTAGAGAGCAAGAAACAAAGTCAAATGAGAACTAAGAGTGATGAAGCAACTGATTTTAATAAAAATGACGCATCAAATATTAATATTGAAAAGGATCCATTTGCTGATTTTGGTTCAAATATAGAAATAAGTGATGACGAATTACCATTTTAATAGAAGGAGGAAAACGCCTTGAAGGAAATTATAAGAAAAAGAAAAAAAATATGTCAACTATGTGCAGGCAAAGGATTAAATTATAAGGATGTTGAGATATTAAAAAAATATATAAATGAAAAAGGTAAAATATTACCAAGAAGAATGACAGGAGCTTGTGCTAAGCATCAAAGATATATAACAGAGCAAATTAAAAAAGCTCGTTTTATGGCTTTATTATCCTTTGTTAACTAAGGTGCAATATATTATTGCATCTTTATTTTTTATATAAATTTCAAAAAAAATATTAGAATTAGAAGGAGAAAAATGAAAAAAGTAGTAAAAAAAGATTTAATTCTTGATACTCATGAAATGCCAGCCCCAGGTAGGTGGGTTATATTAGCGCTACAACATCTATTTGCGATGTTTGGAGCTACTGTATTAGTGCCTATATTGGTAAATTCTGCTGCCCAAGCGGAAGTATTAACTACACCAGTTACTTTAGTATCCTCGGGCATAGGGACTTTAATTTATATTTTCTGTACTAAAGGGAAATCTCCAGTTTATTTAGGAAGTTCATTCGCCTTTATTTCTCCAATGATAGTAGTTGCTTTAAATAACAGTCCTACAAGCATATTTAGTGGTTTAATGGCAGTTGGTATTATTTATATAATATTTGCTATAATCATTAATAAAGTAGGTAAGGAATGGATACAAAAACTGTTACCACCTATTATTGTTGGCCCAATGATTATTATAATAGGCTTAAGTTTAGCCTCAGTATCAATAAACCAAATAGGCCTATCAAGTGAGAACGTTGAATTTAATAACATTTTAATAGCCCTAGTAGCATTTACAACTACAATTGTTGTAGCAACAAAAGCTAAAGGATTCTTAAAAATCATTCCATTTTTAATTGGAATAATTGCCGGTTATATTACGGCTATCATATTAGGGATAGTTGATTTTACGCCATTTAATGAGGCAACACTAATAGGAATGCCAAATTTTATAATCCCATTTATTGACTATACGCCTGATTTAGTTGCGGTTTTAACCATAGCTCCAATTGCATTAGTTACAATTGCAGAGCATATCGGAGACCATGCTGTATTAAGCAATATAATTAATAGAGATTTACTAAAAAATCCTGGATTAGATAGAACGTTATTAGGAGATGGAATTGCAACATTTGCAGCAGCACTAATTGGAGGTCCAGCTAATACAACATATGGAGAAAATACAGCTGTTGTAGGCATGAGTAAAGTCGCATCAGTTTGGGTTATTGGGCTTGCTGCAGTTATAGCAATAATGTTAGGCTTTTTCACTAAAATTACTCAACTAATAGCGACTATTCCCGTACCAGTATTTGGAGGCATTTCGATTTTATTGTATGGGTTTATAGCAAGTAATGGCTTAAAAATATTAGTGAATAATAAAGTTGATTTTAGTAAAATTAAAAATATTATAATTACAGCAACTATGTTAGTGATAGGATTAGGAGGCGCTAAAATTTCATTTATGAGTGGCGATGGCACAATTGTTATTTCCGGAATGTCACTAGCTGCAATTATAGGAATTTTATTAAATCTATTACTGCCAGAAGAAAATAAATAATTTCAAAATTATAATAAAAATAGGATAAACCAATATTTATTGTTGGTTTATCTTATTGTTTTTGTTTTTATGTTTTTATATAAAGTTGAATTTTTAATATTATATGAATAAAGGTTAATTATATTTTTTCTTTCTTATAAAAAAGGTAAACAATAAAATTGGCATAATAAATAAATATATAGTATAATTAAAAAAGGTGATTGAAATGAAGGTTATATTTATTAAAGATTTAAAAGATCAAGGGAAAAAGGGAGAAATTAAAGAAGTTAAAGACGGCTATGCTAAAAATTTCTTAATTAAAAATAAGTATGCCGTTTTATTAACAGAAAAAAGTTTAGAAAAATTGAATTATGATGTAAATAGTGAAAAAATGAAAGAAAAAGCAAATATTGAAGTTGCTGAAAAATTCAAGAAAGAGTTAGAAAATCTAACCTTACAATTTAAAACAAAAGTTGGTAAAAATAATAAAATCTTTGGTAGCATATCAACTAAGCAAATATGCGATGAATTAGACAAAAAAGGATATAAAGTCAATAAAAAGGATTTATTATTGAAAGTACCTATTTCTGTTCTTGGTACACATAAAGTTATAGTTCAATTACACAAAGGCATACATGCAAATCTTACTATTCAATTAATAAATGAGGACAGAGAATAGAAAATTTGTTATAATTAATCTATATTTAAATGGAGTGATATAATGGTTGAAAGAGTATTACCTCACAATATTGAGGCAGAGCGTTCAGTATTAGGGGCTATGTTTTTATCAAAATATGCTGTGCAAAAAGCTACTGAAACTTTGGATAAAGAATTATTTTACTTAAGTTCACATAGCAAAATATTTGCCTGTTTGAAAGATTTATTCGAAGGCAAAACCCCAATTGATTTAACAACTGTTACTAGTGAATTAGATAATAGAAAAATATTAAATGAAATTGGTGGAGTAGAGTATTTAACTGAAATTCTTAATGCCGTTCCAACGGCTGCTAACATAGAATATTATATAAAAATTGTGGAAGAAAATGCTATATTAAGAAGATTAATTGAAGTATCTACTGAAATTGTTACTGCTGGCTATAATAGGGAATCATCAACTAACGAAATATTAGATGACGCTGAGAAAAAAATATTAAATATAGTTAGAAATAGAAGATCTACTGAATTTAAAAAAATTCAGGAAGTATTAGCCAAGGCTCAAGCCGATTTAGAAAAACTGTCTGAATCTAAACGAGAAATAACTGGTATATCTTCTGGATTTGTAGATTTAGATAAATTAACTACAGGATTTCATGAAAACGAATTAATAATAATTGCGGCCCGTCCGGCAATGGGTAAAACAGCAATAGCATTAAATATTGCAACCAGCGTCGCAACCTCTACGGACAAGGGGGTAGCTTTATTTACCCTTGAAATGGGAGCCGAACAATTAGTAATGAGAATGATTAGTTCTTTAGGGCAAATAGGTTCTTATAAACTACGTACTGGACATTTGCTTAATACTGATTGGAAAAGAGTTAATGAAGCGATAAGCCAGCTTGCAGATACTAAAATATATATAGATGATACTCCAGGCATAAGCATTGGAGAAATAAAAGCAAAGTGTCGAAGATTAGCCAGTTCTGAAGATGGCTTAGCATTAATTATTATTGATTATTTACAATTAGTACAAGGCTCTAATAAATATATGGGAAATAGACAACAAGAAGTTTCTGAGATATCGCGTGCGTTAAAAACAATAGCTATGGAATTAAATGTTCCTGTTATTGCTTTAGCCCAATTATCTAGAGCTGTTGAGTTAAGAGAAAACAAAAGACCAATAATGAGCGATTTGCGTGAATCTGGTTCAATTGAACAGGATGCAGATATAGTAAGTTTCTTATATAGAGATGATTATTATAATAAAAAAACAAAAGAAGATGATTTTACTAGTGTTAGTGAATTGATTATAGGTAAGCATCGTAATGGACCGACAGGTACGATAGAGTTGTTTTATAAAAGAGATACTAGTACATTTACAAACTATAAAAAAGAAGAACATGGGAAAGAGGATAAAGATTAAAGAATAGGTGGTATGATGAAAGAAAAATTAAAGAGTATACCAATATTAATGATTGCCTTAATAATAACTATAGCAATATTTACTTTTGGTTTTACTCCTGAAATAAATAAAAATCCTAGCTCTGTTTATCAAATTTACTTAGATGGAAAAGCAATTGGAATGATAACAGATAAGGAAGAATTAGAAAATTATATTAATAAGGAGCAGGAAGAATTAAAACAAAAATATAATGTTGATAAAATTCATTTGCCCTTAGGGCTAAAAATTGAAAAAGTAATAACCTATGAAAATAATATATCTTCAGCAAAGGATATTTATCAAAAAATAAAAGATCTTAAGTCCTTTACAATAAGCGGTTATATAGTAAGAATAATGGGAAGAAATGAAACGCGCATAAATGTTTTGGATAAAGAAATATATAATGAAGCAATTGAAAGGGTTATTAAAGCCTTTGCAACAGAAACAGAGTATTTGAATTATCTTTCTGGTAGCGAAAAAGAAATTGATGATGTTGGTAAAATAACAGAAAGTATAAGTATTGAGGAAGAGAAGTATATTAGAAAAAGTAATATATCAACAGATGAACAAATATTCACTAATGTAGATGATTTAACTAAATATTTATTATTTGGTACATTAGAGGAGCAAGGTCGTTATACAGTTAAATTAGGAGATACTATCGAGAAGGTAGCTTATAATAATTCATTAAGTATTGATGAATTTATGGTTGCCAATCCTCAATTTCTTGATGTTAATAATCTTCTTTATGAAGGTCAGGAAGTGGTTGTAGGATTAATTAGACCTAAAGTTAATGTTATGATAATGGAATATGCTATTGAAAGAAAAGTAAAACCATATAATACAGAAATAAGATATGATAATAGAATATTAATGGGGAATGAATATGAATTACAAGAAGGAATTAATGGAGAACAAAAAGTTACTCAAAGAATTGTAATAAGAAATGGAAAAATAGATCAAGTAAGAATTATTGCGGTCGAAGAGTTAAAACCGGCAGTTAACAGAATACACGTTAGAGGCGGAAAAAAACTTCCTAATGTTGGTGATACAAATATTTGGGCATGGCCAACTATTAGCCCATATATAATTACCAGCCCTTTTGGTCCAAGATGGGGTTCTTTCCATGACGGTATAGATATTGCTTGCGTATATAATTCACCGATTTATGCTGCTAATAATGGAACGGTATTTAGAATTTCTTATGACCATAGAGGCGGAAACCAAGTAATAATAAATCACAACAATGGCTATTATACTGTGTACGCCCATTTAGCTAGAATAAATGTTAAAAAAGGTCAGGTTGTTCAAAGAGGTCAAAAAATTGCAACAATGGGCAATACGGGACATCATCCACTTACAGGAAGAAGAGTTGGGACACATCTGCATTTTGAAATTGTTGTAGGTGTTCCATTTAATGGAGGAAGAGCAATGAACCCATTAATAAAATATAGATAATGGGGGATATATGAAAATATCAGTCTTAGCAAGTGGTTCAAAAGGAAATTGCACATATATAGAATATAACAACACAAAAATATTAGTTGATATCGGTGTAGCACCATCATATGTAAAAAGTAAATTAAATGAAATAAATGTTGAAGTAAAAGATATTGATGCCATTATATTGACACATACTCATAATGATCATATTTCAGGTTTATCATTCTTTCATAAATATTATAAAACAAAGGTATATATAACAGAAGGAATGAAAAAAAATATAACTAATATCACTTCAGAATATAAAATTAATAATGGAGAAATTGAAATAAAGGATTTTAAAATTAAAATAATCCCAACTTCACACGATTCAAATGATTCTACTGGATTTCTTATAAAAACAATAGAAAAAGAAGTGGTATATATAACAGATACGGGATATATTAATGTGAAACATTTTGATGAAATTAAGAATAAAGACATGTATATTTTAGAAAGTAATCACGATGTTGAAATGTTAATGAATGGCAATTATCCCTACTATCTAAAGCAAAGAATATTAAGTGATAAAGGACATTTATCTAACCAAAGTTGTTCAAGTTATCTTTCTTTGCTTGTTGGAGATAATACTAAATGTATTATACTAGCACATTTAAGTGAAGAAAATAATGATGAAAATGTTGCTCTTAATACGCTCTTAGAGTATTTAATGAAAAAAGATAAAAAAGTAGATAAAATACTAATTGCAAAACAAAATGAAAGAACAGAATTAATAGAAATATAGGTTGAATATGATAAAAATAATTTGTGTAGGCAAAATAAAAGAAAAATATTTAAATGATGCAATAAAAGATTATAGTGAAAGATTATCAAAATATACTAAAATTGAGGTAATAGAAATAAATGAAGAAAAGTATGACAATGATTTAGAAAAAAATTTAATAAAAGAAAAAGACAAAATTTTGTCTAAAATAAAGGAAAAAGAATATATTATTGTTCTTGATATAAATGGAATACAATTATCTAGTGGCGAATTAGCATATAACATTGATAATAATTTTATTAATTATCCAACTATTACCTTTATAATTGGATCCTCACATGGACTTCATGAGGATATTAAAAACAGCGCTAATTTTAAATTATCATTTTCTAAATTAACTTTTCCCCATCAATTGTTTAGGCTTGTTTTATTGGAACAAATATATAGAAGTTTTAAAATTTTAAACAATGAAGCATATCACAAATAAAAAAATGCAAAGAAAACATTGCATTTTTTTCATTATATTACAAAAAACAGCATCTATACACTATATACTTATAGTGGTGATTTTATGTTAATTTTTATTAATAAAATATTATGGGGCATAGCAACCATTATAATTCTAATGGTTGGGATATATTTTACCTATAAATTAAATTTTATTCAATTTAGGTTTATGGAAATGATTAAATATGTATTCAGTGAAAATAAAATTGAAAAAGATAAAATATCCCCACTGGAAGCGCTTAATATGTCTCTTGCTGCAAGGATAGGAGTAGGTTCGCTTGCTGGAATTGCTCTTTCTATATATTGGGGAGGTATAGGAACTATTTTTTGGATTTGGGCCTCAGCTTTTATAGCGTCTCCTAATACATTTGCCGAGTGTTTATTAGGAGCTGTATATAAACAAAAGGATGAAAAAAACATTTATCGAGGAGGCCCCCCCTATTATATTTTAAATGGATTAGGAAAAATAGCATTAGCTAAGATATCAGCGTTCTTTATTTTGTTCGCTTATATATTTGCCTTCCTTCCTATTCAAGCTAATACTATTACTAAATCTATTATAAGTATACTAGATATTTATCCATTAATAATAGCCTCTCTAATAATAATATTAACAGCAGTAGTGATTTTTAAAGGAGTAAAACAAATAGCAATTATTTCTAGTAAACTTGTTCCTATTATGGGGGGGATATATATATTAGGGTCAATGACGATAATAATTCTTAATATAAATCAAATCCCACATATATTAGTGAATATTATTAAAGAAGCATTCAATATGCAAGCTTTTGGGGTTGGTGTTTTAACTACAATGATTATAGGATTGCAAAGAGGTATATTTAGTAATGAAGCAGGATTAGGAACTAGTGCCATTGTAGCAGCCACAACTACTGATAGCAAACCGGTTGAAATAGGATTAATTCAAATGCTTGGAGTTTATTATACTACTTTAATTATATGTACTATGACTGCCTTAGTTATATTAACATCAAATTATCAAACGTTATCATTATCTGATATTAATGGTATTGAATTAACATTATATGCATTTAAGTACCATATTGGTTTTTTAGGTGAAATATTAGTTATTATTACTATAATATTATTTGCATTTTCAACCATTATAACAGGCTATTATTATGGAGAATCATGCCTTAAATTTTTAGTTGCAAAGACAACTTCATATTCTATTTTTATATTAAGAATACTAACAATAATATTATTATTTATAGGCAGTGTAATGTCTCCAAGTTATTTATGGAGGTTTATAGATATTTTAGTAGCTATAATTGCCATTATTAATTTATACGCACTAATCTTATTAAGAAAAGATGTTTTCTATGAATATGATTACTATAAAAGAGAGGGCAAATATGATAAAATATAAGCGGTGATATTTATGATTGGTAATGATTGGGACTTAATACTAAAAGAAGAATTTAACAAAGATTATTTTAAGAAATTAATAACGTATATAGATAAGGAATATCAAAATAGAATAATATATCCTAAATATAGCGATATATTTAATGCATTTAAATATACAAGCTATAAAGACGTAAAGGTTGTGTTATTAGGCCAAGACCCATATCACGATGAGAATCAAGCCCATGGTTTATCTTTTTCTGTTCAACAAGGTATAAGAAAACCACCATCACTAAAAAACATATTTAAGGAATTAAAAAACGATTTAAACATTGAACAAGTAGAACATGGGAGTCTAGAAAAATGGGCAGGTGAGGGCGTATTGTTACTAAATTGTGTATTAACAGTTGTTAAATCAACGCCAACGGCACATAAAAATAAAGGATGGGAAATGTTTACTGACAGAGTAATAGAAATAATAAATAAAAAAGAAAAACCGGTAGTTTTTATTCTTTGGGGCAATTACGCCAAAAAGAAAAAAGAATTGATTAATAATAAAAAACATTTTATTATTGAATCAGTTCATCCTTCTCCTTTTTCGGCCAATAATGGTTTTTTTGGTAGTTCGCCGTTCTCAAAAACAAATAAATTTTTAAAAGAAAACAATCTACTAGAAATAGATTGGCAGATAAATTAATTATTATTTTATTGCTTGCTATTATTTATATATAGGTCAATGTTCTCATGAAAAGATTTTTCTTTAAAATTAAATATTTTAGCTATTATATTGGATGGAAAATATCTAATTAGTTTATTATATTTAGTAATATA
>DBNY01000032.1 GCA_002299475.1 Caryophanales bacterium UBA660
TCCCGCAACTGTCAAAGAACAGAAGTTAAGTAATAATTAATTGATTTTAAAAAGATTAAGAAAAGGTTTATAACAAACCTTTTTTTTGATATACTTATGTTATAGAAGATAATTAGGAGATAGTATGCATGAGAAGTTAAAAGAGTTGCTAAAAAAGATTCATTTAGATGAAAATTATTATCATTATTTTAATAATGGTGTATTAAAATTAATTGTTAATACTAAGGAAAAATCTTGGATGTTCAATATTACAATAGATTTAATTTTGCCAGTTGATGTATATAAAATAATATTGAATTCTTTAAATAATATGTTTGGCCATATGTCAGATGTTAAAGAAATAAAATTACATATAAATGTCAATAAAGTTGATTATAATTTACTAAATATATATTGGGTATATACTTTAGAACAACTTATTAAAAACAAACCTAATTTGGTTGTGTATGAGAATAATAGTATAGTTATAGATAATAAATGTATCATATTAGAAGTTAATAACAAGGTAGAACAAAGTAAGTGGTTAAAGTTAAAGGAAGAAGTTAGATATTTATATAATTTATATGGATTCGGGGAAATAGAATTTGATTCTATTATTAACGAACAAAAAAGAGTTGAAATAAGAAAAGAGATAATTAATAGTTTAGATATTGACACTAAAAAAATAAAGAGTGAACCTGATAACAATAATATTATATTTGGTAATCTGATAAAAACTAAATCATATAAAATTTGTGATGTTATTAACGAAGAAAATGATGTTACTGTTGAGGGTTATGTTTTTGGCATTGATTATTTTGAATCTAGTAAAAATAAATTTAAAATTATCACTTTGAAGGTCAATGATTATACCGATAGTTTATATATAAAGATTTTTATCAAAGATGATATGGAATATATTAATTTGAAACAAAAATTAGTAATAGGTAGTTGGTATAAAATAAGAGGTTATACTAAGAATGATATGTATTCTAAGGATTTAGTATTGAATGCTAGGGATATTAATAAATTAGTTCCTAAATTGGAAATAGTTGATGATTATAGTGAAAAAAGAGTAGAGTTACATGCGCACACTCATATGAGTCAGATGGATAGTGTGGTAGATGTAAAAAATTTAATAAAGAGAGCTAAAAAGTGGGGGCATAAGGCTATTGCTATTACCGATCATAATAGTGTTCAGTCTTTTCCAGATGCCTATAATGAAACCAAAGATAATGGAATTAAGGTTTTATATGGAGTGGAATTAACATTAATAGACGACGGCGTAGATATTGTACTACGAGGAACAAATGATAACTTAGTTGATAGTGTATATGTTGTATTTGATTTAGAAACAACAGGATTTAATGCTGGTGGAGGAGATTCTATTATTGAAATCGGAGCTGTTAAGTTGTGTAATGGTGAAATAATAGATAGATTTTCAGAGTTAATTAATCCTAATAGGAAATTGTCAGATAAGATAATTGAAGTTACTGGTATTACCGATGATATGTTAATAGATAAACCAAGTGAAGAAGAAGTAATTAGAAAATTCTTAAGTTGGGTTAATAACATGCCTATGGTAGCACATAATGCCAAATTTGATGCCTCTTTCATCGAAATGGCATTTCAAAAATATAATTTAGGCCAATATAAAAATACATTAATAGATACTTTAGAATTAAGTAGAGTATTAGAACCATCATGGGGAAGGCACAGTTTGTCACATCTTGTTAAAAGATATGAAATACCATTTGATGAGGACCATCATCATAGAGGAGTATATGATGCTGAAGCTACTGCTTTAATATTTTATAAGATGATAAAAAAATTAGTAGTTAAAAATATCGATACAATAATGGAAATTAATAATTTAGTATCAAAGGAAGATTTACATAAAGTAGGTATTGGATATCATGTAATATTATTAGCAAAAAATAATATAGGTCTTAAGAATCTATTTAAGTTAGTTTCACTTGCTAATACTAAGTATTTTCATAAAATCCCAAGAATATTAAGAAGTGAAATAATGAATAATAAAGAAGGATTATTAATAGGTAGTAGCGGTTGTGGTAATGGGGAAGTGTTTAACCTAGCTCGTAGCAAAAGTAACGAAGAACTTGCTAATATAATTAGTTTTTATGATTATGTAGAAATACATCCAATATCTTTATATGATCATTTGGTTCAAACGAATGATTTTGTTAGTATTAATGAAGTAAAAGAAAATATAATTAAAATAATAAAGGTGTGCAAAGATAGCAAAAAATTAGTAGTTGCTTCTGGTGATGTTCACCATTTAGATAAAATAGATAAAGTATATAGAGAAGTAATAATAAATCAAAAAGTTCCTGGAGGAGGGCGTCATCCTTTAGCGCGTAATGATATCATTGATATTCCATCGGCTCATTTTAGGACAACTAAAGAAATGCTAGATGAATTTAATTTTTTAAGTGATGAATTAGCTAAAGAATTAGTTATTACTAACACTAATAAAATTGTTGATATGATTGATAATGTGCAAGTTATAAAGAAAGAATTATATAGTCCCAAGATGGAAAAAGCTAATGAAATTATTAGCGAAAAAGTGTATAAAGAAGCCAAAAATAGATATGGTGATACTTTACCTAAAATAGTTGAAGAAAGATTGCAAAAAGAACTCGATGGTATTATTGGTGGTGGGTTTGATGTTATATATTTAATCGCTGAAAAACTAGTGAAAAAATCAAATGAGGATGGCTATTTAGTTGGCAGTAGGGGTTCTGTTGGTTCTAGTTTAGTTGCTACAATGTTAGGTATAACTGAGGTTAATCCGTTGTCTGCTCATTATATTTGTAAGAAATGTAAATTATCGATGTTTGAAATAGATAATAAATTACTTGGTGTTACTTACTCAAGTGGTTATGATTTGCCAGATAAAGAGTGCATATGTGGTAGTATAATGAGTAAAGAAGGTCAAGATATGCCTTTTGCAACGTTTATTGGATTTAAGGCTGATAAGGTGCCAGATATCGATCTTAATTTTTCTGGTGACTATCAAGCTAAAGCGCATAACTATACAAAAGAATTATTTGGTGAACATAATGTATTTAGAGCTGGGACTATTGGGACTGTTGCTTCTAAAACGGCATATGGTTTTGCTAAGGGATATATGGAAGATAAAAATTTGCATTTTAGAGTGGCTGAAGTAGACCGTTTAGCAACAGGATGTGTTGGTGTCAAAAGAACCACAGGCCAACATCCAGGAGGTATTATTGTTATTCCTGATTACATGAATATATTTGATTTTTCGCCATATCAATATCCTGCTGATGACAGTGCTTCTAAATGGTATACTACTCATTTTGATTTTCATGCTATTCATGATAATGTATTAAAACTAGATATATTAGGACATGATGACCCTACAGTTCTTAGAATGCTACAAGATTTAACTGGGATTGATATTATGACAGTGCCATTTGATGATAAAAAAGTATTAAGTATATTTTCTTCAACAGAAGCGCTAGGTGTTAGTAGTGAACAAATTTTATGTGAAACAGGCACTCTTGGTATACCTGAATATGGAACTAGGTTTGTTATAAAGATGTTAGAGGAAACAAGACCTAAAACATTTTCTGAGTTAGTAAAGATTTCGGGGCTATCACATGGTACTGGAGTTTGGACTGGTAATGCTCAAGATTTAATTAGTAACAAAACATGTCAGTTTAAGGATGTTATTGGATGTCGTGACGATATTATGGTTTATTTATCTTATAATGGATTAGAGGCACAAGAGGCTTTTAAAATAATGGAATTTGTTCGCAAAGGGAAACCAAGTGTTGATATAGAGGGTTGGAAGATATTTGAGCAATTAATGAGAGATAAAAAGATTGTAGAATGGTATATTGATTCATGCAGAAAAATTCAATATATGTTTCCTAAGGCCCATGCTACTGCTTATGTAATGATGGCAGTAAGAATAGCATGGTTTAAGTTACATTATCCAATTCATTATTATGCTGCCTATTTTAGTATAAGATGTAATGATTTTGAAATAGAAACAATGCTTAAAGGATATAATGCAATTAAAAATAGAATTATTGAGATTAATAATAAAGGATTTGATGCATCGCAAAAGGAAACATCTATTTTGGAAACTTTAATGATTGCTCTAGAAATGACAGCTCGTGGTTTTAAATTCGGTAATATTGATTTATATAAATCAGATGCAAAAAAAATCATTATAAATAAAGATAATAAAACACTAATTATGCCATTTAGAGCTATTGATGGACTTGGTGATATAGTTGGCAATAATATTGTAGAGGAAAGAAAAAAGAGTCATTTTATTAGTGTTGAGGACTTGCAAAAGCGTACTAAATTATCATCAACATTAGTAGATAAATTAAGAATAATGAAAATACTTGATGAGTTGCCTGAATCTAGTCAATTGAGTTTGTTTTAAAATTATGTATGGTATAATTAGATTGGGTGATAAAATGAAAAAAATAATATTAATTGATGGAAATAATTTGTTATTTAGAAGTTATTATGCCACCATTTATGCTGGTAATATGATGAAAAATTCTAAAGGCTTTCCAACTAATGCTTTATATGGCTTTGTTAGTATGATTAATAAAATAATTAATGAAGAGAAACCATCTTATATAATGATAGCATTTGATAAGGGGAAGACTTTTAGACATGACCTCTATCTTAATTATAAAGAAGGTAGAATTGAAACGCCAGATGATCTTAAAAAACAGTTTCCAATTGCTAAACAGATATTGGATTGTATGAATGTTAAGTATATAGAAGTTGATAATTATGAAGCTGATGATATTATCGGGACAATTGCTAAAATGGTTGATAATAATGATGATTTCATTGGTACTATTATTAGTAGTGATAAAGATTTATTGCAACTTATTAGTAGTGATATAAATATTAAATTATTAAAGCAAAAAGATTATATATTATATGATAGTATTGCTTTTCAAAGAGATTTTGGTATTAACCCAATTAATATTATTGATTTAAAGGCTTTACAAGGGGATCCTTCAGATAAAATTCCTGGTGTAAAGGGTATTGGCGAAAAAACAGCACTACCTCTTATTCAAGAGTATGGTAATATTGATACTATATATAATAATATAGATAAAATAGAGGGCAAATTAAAAACTAAATTAATTAATGATAGAAGTAATGCTTATCTGAGTAAAGAACTTGCAACTATATGTAAAGAAGTCCCTGTTAATGTAAATTTAGAAGATTTGAAATATGATGGGGTTAATTGTGATAGATTGACTGCAATGTATGAGGAGTTAGAGTTTTATTCATTATTAAAATCAATTGAATCAACAAATGTAAAAACAATTAAAAATGAAAATGTTAAGATTATTAATAGTTTAAATGACTTGAAAATAGACGAAGATTCAGCATTATATTTAGAAATATTAGGGGATAATTATCATACTAGTCAGTTAGTAGGTGTTGCAATCTATAATAAGAATTTAGCATGTTATATTCCCTATGAAGTGCTGAAGAACAATCCAGGGTATACATTTAATAATATTAGATTTACATATGACTTGAAGAAAGTGATATTAAGTTTAAAATGGAATAACATTAATATATCTACGGTTGATTTTGATTTAATGATTGCTAGTTATTTGCTTAATTATAATATTAAAAATGATATTAGCTATTTAGCTAATCAATTAGGATATAATATTTTATTTCATGAAAACATTTTTGGTAAGGAAAATAAAAATAAAAAGTTATCAGATGAATATATAGGCAATATTTGTGTGCAGAAAGCAAAATTTATATATGAAAATCATGATAAATTTATTAACGAATTGAAATCCGAGGAAATGATTGAGGTATATGAAAATATAGAAATGCCTTTAGTGAGTATATTGGCGGATATGGAATTTAACGGAGTAAACATTAATATTAATACATTAAATAATATAGGAATAGAAATTCAAGACAAAATAAATTTGATAACTAAAGATATATATAATATGGCAGGAATTGAATTTAATATTTCTTCACCCAAACAGTTAAGTGAATTATTGTTTAATAAGTTGAATTTATTAAGTGGCAGAAGGGGAAAAGAGGGTAATTCTACAGATAAAAAGGTATTATATAAATTAAAAGATAGTCATCCTATTATTTCTAAAATATTAGAATATAGAACATTAACAAAAATATATGGGACATATATAGAGGGGTTAAAAAATAATATTTTATTTGATAATAAAATTCATACTATTTTTACTCAAACTTTAACAAGAACGGGCCGTCTTTCTTCAATTGAACCTAACTTGCAAAATATACCTATTAAAAATGAAGAGGGGCGTATAGTAAGAAAAGCCTTTATACCAACTGGTAATTCTATTCTTATGTCAGCTGATTATTCTCAAATTGAATTAAGAATATTAGCCCATTTTTCTAATGCTTCTAATTTAATAGAAGCCTTTAAAAATGACATGGATATACATACTAAAACAGCTATGGATATATTCAATGTTAAGTATAATGAAGTTACTAAGGATATGCGAAACAAGGCTAAGGCGGTTAATTTTGGCATTATTTATGGAATTAGTAGTTTTGGTCTGTCTGAGAATTTAGATATTGATGTTAAGGAAGCTAAGGTATTCATCAATAAATATTTAGATGCCTTTCCTGGCATTAAACAATATATGGATAATGTTAAAAATGAGGCTTATCTTAAAGGAAGTGTTAAGACCATAGCTAATAGAAAAAGAGTAATTAATGAATTAAATAATTCTAATCATATGATTAGAATGCAAGGGGAAAGAATGGCACTAAATACACCAATTCAAGGAAGTAGTGCTGATATAATTAAGAAAGCAATGATTGATATATATAATAAAATGAATGAATTACAATTAAAAAGTAAAATGATTTTGCAAGTACACGATGAACTTGTATTTGATGTTGTTAAAGAAGAGAAAAATATTATGGCTAAAATAGTAAAAGATATAATGGAAAATTCTTATAATTTAAATGTTTTATTAAAAGTAGATATTAATTTTGGTAATGATTGGTATGATGTTAAGTGAGTAAATTCTAATTTTATTAATATATAAAGAGGTGATATAATGCCAGAATTACCAGAAGTTGAAACGGTAAGAAGAATTTTAAAAGAAAAACTAATAAATAAAACAATAAGAGATGTAAAAATATATTGGGATAATATAATTAAATATCCTAATAAAAAAGATTTTATATTTAAAATAAAAAATCAAACTATACATGATATATCAAGAAGAGGCAAGTGGTTAATATTTGAGTTAAATGATTGTTACTTATTGAGTCATTTAAGAATGGAAGGAAAATTTTTCTTTAAAAATCAAAATGAACAAATTATTAAACATGAACACGTTATAATATTATTTGATGATTTTGAATTAAGATATAGTGACACTAGAAAATTTGGTGTGATGTACTTAATTAAGAAGGAAGAAATTAATATAACAGGTCCAATTTCAAGATTAGGACCTGAACCTTTTGATGAGCAATTAACGAGTAAGTATTTAAAAGGCAAATTTAAAAACGGTAAAAAAGTTATTAAAAGTAGTTTGCTTGATCAAAATATAATCGCTGGAATAGGTAATATATATGTAGATGAGATATTATTTTTATCCAAAATAAGTCCATTTGAAATTGTAGGCAAATTGAATAAAAAAGAATTGCAAAATATTATTGATAATACTAAACAGATTTTATCTAAATCAATATTAATGGGTGGAACAACTATTAGAACATACACTTCTTCATTAGGAGTAACTGGACGTTTTCAGGATGAATTATTGGTTCACCAAAGAAAAGATAAGGCTTGTAAAATATGTGGTTCTTTAATAAAAAAAGTTAAAGTTGGTGGAAGAGGAACATATTTTTGTGATAGATGTCAAAGATTAAAGAATTAATGTTTGATTTATTTTATTATTTTATCCGAAAAAAAGACATAAATTTCTATGTTTTTTTTTTATACTTATGATGGTGATTATTATTAAAATATATTTAGATGTAATATTTATTATTAACTTTTCCTTTAATTTTATTTTATTGACAGCAGTGGGCGTAGTATTAAGGCGTAATATTAATATAAAAAGAATATTTTTAGGTGCTTTTGTAGGTGGGGCAAGTATTTTTTTGTTATTTATACCACTAACATCCTTCTTATTGTTTATATATAAAATATTAGGTAGTATTGTAATGTTATTGATGGCATATGGATATAAGGACATTAAATATTTATTTAATAATTTAATCTATTTGTATACTATAAGCATAATTTTAGGAGGTTTTTTATATTATTTAAATATTGAATTTAGTTATAGACAAGAAGGTTTGATATTTTACTATAATGGTTTATCAATAAATTTTATCGTGTTATTAATGATAGCACCAGTAATTATATATATTTATGTTAAGCAGGCATTAGCGTTAAAAAACAATTATGCTAATTATTATAAAGTAGATCTTTATTTTAAAGATGGAACGATTAAAAAATTAGTTGGCTTTTTAGATACTGGCAATAGATTATACGATCCGTATAGTAAAAGACCCATTATTTTAGTAGAAGAAAAAGAAATAAAATTTAACTATGATGAATATAATTCATTATTGGTTCCATATGATACTATAAATAATCATGGGTTATTAAAATGTATTGTTTTAGATAAAATTTATATAGTGGGTGTTGGTGAGAAACGTAATGTTTTAGTTGGCATTAGTAAGGAAAAAATAGACATAGACGGAGTAAGTTGTATATTACATACTAATTTATTGGAGGGATGACATGTTAAAATATCTATTAAGTCTTTTAAGTGCAATATTTAATAAAAGGAATAATATTTTTTATCTAGGTAGTAATGATAAACTGCCGGAACCTTTAAATAAAGATGAAGAAATAAGGCATTTGTCCTTATCTAAACAAGGGGACATAAAATCTAGAGACATTTTAATTGAACATAATTTAAGGTTAGTTGTCTTCTTGGCAAAAAAATATGAAAACACAGGCTTTGAATTAGAAGATTTAGTAAGCATAGGTACTATTGGTTTAATAAAGGGAATTAATACATTTAATTTAGATAAAAATATAAAATTAGCCACTTATGCCAGCAGATGCATAGATAATGAGATATTAATGTTTTTAAGAAAACATAAGAAGCTTAAAACAGAGGTTAGTTTTGAAGATTCATTAACTTATGATACTGATGGGAATGAATTGCATTTAGAAGATGTATTAGGCACTGAATATGATGTAGTTACTAAAGAATTAGAAGATAAATTAGAAAAAAGCATTTTACTTACTGAAATAAACAAATTAGATGAAAGAGATAAAGAAATAATGTTGCTCCGATATGGATTAAATGATTGTGAAGAAATGACACAAAAAGATGTTGCTAATAAATTGGGAATATCTCAATCATATATTTCAAGAATAGAGAAAAAAATTATTAAAAGATTAAAATCATTAGTTAGTACATAATAATATTTATAAATATTTGTATAAAATCTTCTTTTTTAGTTCACAATGTGAATAGAAAAGGAGGTTTTTATTTGGCGCGTCACAAAGTAGAAATAAGTGGCGTGGATACTGCGAATATCAAAGTTTTAAAAAGCGAGGAAATGGTTGCGTTATTTAAAAAGATGAAAAATAATGATCCATTTGCTAGAAATGATTTAGTTAATGGCAATTTAAAATTAATTCTTAGTATTTTAAAAAGATTTGTTAATAGAAACGATAACATGGATGATTTATTTCAAGTAGGGTGTATAGGTTTGTTAAAAGCAATAGATAATTTTGATTTAAGTCATAATGTTAAATTTTCTACTTATGCTGTACCTATGATACTTGGCGAAATAAGAAGATATTTAAGAGATAATAATGCTTTAAGAATATCTCGCTCATTAAAAGATATTGCATATAAGGCTTTAAAATTAAAGGAGGAAATAACTAATAGTGAAGGCAAAGAGCCTTTAATGGACCGAATAGCCAAAGAACTTAATCTGCCAATATATGATGTCATTAATGCACTTGATGCAATGAGAGAGCCAGTTAGTATGTTTGAGGCTATATATAATGATGGAGGAGATACTATATATTTATTTGACCAAATAGAAGATAAAAAAGAATCTTCTTCTGATTGGGATATTAAAATATCAGTAGATAAAGCATTAAAAAACTTAAAAGAAAGAGAGCGTTTTATATTGAATCAACGTTTTATAATAGGGAAAACGCAAATGGAAATAGCAGAGGAAATTGGCATTTCACAAGCACAAGTATCCAGATTAGAAAATAATGCTATTAAAAGTATTAAAAAAACAGTTAAGTAGCATACATTTAGATAGGATGTGATTTAATGCGTTTATCTGATTTGCAAAATAAAGATATAATTAGTATGAGTGATGGAAAAAAAATTGGTAATATTATTGATATGCGAATTGATGAAAAGGGCACTATATCTTCAATAATTATAGAACCAAATAAAAAAATATTTAGATTTTTTTCATCAAAAGAAGAAATAGAAATTAGGTGGACTAATATTACTAAAATTGGTGAAGATGTAATATTGGCAAATATAAGTTTATAATATATTAGAAAATTGTAGATATACATTGATTAAGTTGAGACGGTTAATATGCCGTCTTTTTTGATTTAAAAATTAAGAATAATAATCATTTTATTTAATATTAATGATATAATGATATTAGGGTGATAATCGTGAAATTAACAAAAAAACAATATTTATATAGAGGGATATTTTTAATATTAACTGGCCTAACCATATTGTTATATATGTTTATATATAATGTAGATATAAAAGAACATTCTAAGAGTTTTTTTTATATGGACACATATATAAATGTTAAAATATATTCAAATAACACAAGAAAAGTTAATGAAGCGATGTTGGAAGTAGATAAAATTTATGAAAAATATCATAAATTAACTAATAGATATGATTCATATCCGAATATTACAAATATTTATTATATTAATAATAATCTTGGAATGAATGAAAAAATAAAAATAGAAAAAGAATTATATAATATTATCGACTATGCTATAGATGCTTATTATGAAAGTAATGGGTTGTTTAATATTGCATTAGGTAATGCTATTGACGTATGGAGAAGTTACAGGATACAAGGGCATGGTGTGCCAACATATTCAGAATTATCTAATATAGGCAGTTTGAGTATTGATGATATTATTTTACATGATGATTATATGATTGAAATAGATTCTAATGTTAAAATTGATTTAGGCGCGATTAGTAAAGGTTATACAACTGAAATCGTAGGGAATTATTTAGAAAGTGTAGGCTTAGATAAATATATTATTAATGCAGGTGGTAGTGTTAAAGTTGGAAACCACTATGATAATGAAAAATATAAAATAGGGATTAAAGATCCCCAAAAAGGTGGAAATGAGATATTTAAAGTTGTTAATGGTAACAATATTAGTGTTGTAACTAGTGGTAGTTATGAACGTTATTATGAATATAATAATGAAGTATATCATCATATTATAGACCCTAAAACATTGTATCCGCCTAGAAATTTTTTAGCAGTTACTGTGATAAGTAAAGATAGTAAGATGGCTGATATATTATCAACTGTAGTTTTTTTAATGCCTTTTGACGAGGGAAAAGAATATATAGATTCACTTATAAATGTGGAGGCTATTTGGTATAAAAATAATGGTCAAATACATTATTCTGAAGGATTTAATATATATGAATAAGAGTGATATTAAATTAATTTTAGGGTTAATAATACTAGTAATATTAGTTAGTGCCTTAATGTTTATTATAAATATAGCAACTGTAAATGGTACGAAAAAAGCCTTAGTTTATTATGATAATGATTTGATATTATCAATAGATTTGGATGATAGTGAGTTTCGCGAATATAAAGTTAGTGGTTATAATGGTGATGTAATCTTAAACGCTTCAAACGGAAAAGTGAGAGTAGTTGAAGAAATATCGCCACTGCATATTTGTTCTTATCAAGGATGGATTGATTCGCCACATGAAATAATTATTTGTTTGCCCAATAGAATAGTGGTTAAAATAGAAGAACAAAAAGAAAAAATAGATACAATTGTAAGGTGATTTATGGAAATTAGAAAATTAACAATGTTATCAATGTTGCTTGCATTATCAGTTGTTTTTAATATAGTAGAAAGCACAATTCCATTTATTGGTGGTGTAATTCCAGGTGTCAAGTTGGGTCTTTCTAATATAATAATTCTTTTTGTTATCTATATGTACACATTTAAAGAGGCTATGTATGTATCAATAGGTAAAGTTATTATAATATCTTTAGTTAGGACAGGCTTATTTGGCATAACATTTTTCTTTAGTCTAGGCGGTGCTATTTTAAGTACTATATCAATGTATATGGTAAAAAGATATACTAAATTATCTATAATTGGTATTAGTATAATTGGTTCTTTAACACATAGTATTGGTCAAATATTAATAGCGATGTTAATGCTAAGGACATTTAATGTAATATTTTATCTGCCGTATATATTAATATTGACAATACCTACAGGAATTGTTGTTGGTATGATGACTAGAAATGTATTAAAATTTTACAATGTAAAAGCTTAGGTATTGTATTTTTATTTTAGTTGGGCTATAATTATGTATAGTAGAAAAGAGGTTTTATATGAAGAAATTTTTAGTTATATCAATGGTGATGGTTTTGATTTTGCTAAGCGGTTGTACAAGAGTTGAAGGCAAGTACAAAGAAGGAACTTATTTTGCTTATGATCAAACAACAAGTTATACAGTTGTGATGTATGTTAATGAAAATGGTGAAATAAAAAGTTTATTCTTTGATTCAATTTTCTTAACTGGTTGTACTACAAGAGGAGTAATATCTACATGTCAAGGTGCTACTACTAAGCAAAGACTAGGTGATGATTATAATATGAGAAGAGTTAGTTCGATTGATAAAGAATGGCATGAACAAGTGAATGCGTTTGCATCTAAAGTAGTTGAGGAACAAGGACTTGATTGGTTAGCATTGAAATATAAAGATGATGATGGTAATATTATTGAAGCTAAACCAGAAAATAAAACAGAAGAGGACAAAATATATACTGATTCAGTAGCAGGGGTTACAATTGTTGTTGATAATTTATCAAGACTTGTAAATGATGTTTTAGGTCAAGCAAGAAAATAATAGTAGTTATTGTTATTTATTTAGGAATAATCTAAATGAAAATGTAGAGTCAGTTATCTACATTTTTATTTTAGTATTTGAAAATTAATTAAAGGCTTAACTTGAAATAATAAAATAAATTCTATATAATTAAAGCATAGAAAGTAGAGTGTTGCATGCACAAAAAAGGTTTTACTTTAATCGAGTTATTAGCAGTAATAGTAATACTAGGCACAATAATAACAATAGCTATTCCAAGAGTAATGAATCTAATTGATAATGCTAGAATTAATGCTCATATTAATAATGAAAGAACGTTAGTGAGAGCGGCAAGGAAGTATGTATCAAACAATATTAGCATGCTACCTGTTAATGTGGGAGATACTAGAGAGATAACTTTGACCGAACTACAAACTAATAATTTTATTGAGACTATAAGAGACCCTCATAATAGAAATATAAATTGTAGTGGATATGTGATAGTAACTAGATTAGGAAATAATTTATTTGATTATACCCCACATTTAAGGTGTGGTAATCAAAATTGGATAGACAATGCATCAGAGGATGGATTATTAGTGCATTATAATTTTGATGATTTTCAAGAGCCAACGCAGAACTTTGTTACAATTTCTAACATGGAATCTTATAATGTTGGTCATACTGGCGATGTTTGTGGATTTTCCAATAATTGGGAGTCAAGGTTTGGTGTTGGGAATTGGTCTGCAACCATAATAAATGTTGATAATTCACCAGTTCCCGGCTTAACAAAGGCTCAGAGAATAACAACTACTGCAAGTGGTTGGGGTGGTTGGGCAGCTGGTAATATAGGACCGACAACGGGAGACATTGTTTATGGCGTTTGGATTAGATTATGGCATGGACAAATTGAATGGGGAGATTTAAACACAGCAAGTAGACTTTATATTACTACGGATACTGCAAGATTGTCTAATCCGGCTTTCAATGTGGTGACACCAGGCGAATGGGTTTATGTGGCACGAAGATTTAGTGCTACTGGTAGCGGTAGACATTTATATGCTGCAGGACCAACTAGGGCGGATATATTAGCGGTTCAAATTGAAGGAAAAGCACATCCTACGCCATACGTAAGTGGCACAAGAACAGCTATTATTAATGATCATTCGACTAGAAATAATGATGCCTCATTAACACTTGCTAATACACCTAGGTGGTTAGAAGAAAAGGGTAATGGCTACTATATATTTGATGGGGTTGCCAATCATATTGATACGGGAAGGTTATTCAATTTTAATAAGGAGGATTCTTTTTCAGTTAGTTTTTGGATTTATTCTGAGAATCATTCTCATAAGGAAAGTGCTGCAGCGGGTTTAGTGGGCAAAGGACACTGGTATGATAATACTTGGGATATTTTCTTATTAAATACAAACAGAATTAGATTTGAAACTTCAGGGAATCCGGTTAGAAATGGCATTGTTGTAATTGATACTGGAGTATTAATATTACAACAGTGGCATCATTATGTTGCAACATATCAAAACGGGATTATGAGAGTTTATTTGAATGGCAACTTAATTGGTACAACAACATATATTGGAACCGGTAATTTTAATGGAAATAGAAATATTTTGATTGGTTCGCGGCATGCAGATTTAAGCAGAAGTTTTAATGGTCGATTGGACGATGTCCGCATATATAATAGAGCATTATCGGATGATGAAATAAGAAGGATGTATAGTATTGAAGAAGAAAAAAGAAGATAAAATTAAATATTAAACAGAAAGTATATATAAAATAAATTAGCTAACAATTAAGGGGCATTGTATAACCTGCCCTTGTTTATATTGTAATTTATGATATAATCGAGGTGGTGATTTTATGAAAAAAGACATTTATATAATTAGTATATTTATATTCATAATAGATCAAATTTCTAAGTATTTAATAATTAATTTTTTTGATATTGGAGATAGTATAAAAGTAATTCCAGATGTTTTATATATTACTTTTATAACTAATACAGGTGCTGCTTGGGGCATTTTGCAAGGACAAGTATCACTGTTGATAGTAATATCCTTTTTTGTTATTTATTTAATAACTCAATTAATTAAAGAATTTAATGAGTTTACATTAATGAAAAAAATAGCATATGGAATATTACTTGGTGGAATATTTGGGAATTTAGTAGATAGAATAGCATATGGATATGTGATAGATTTTATTGATATGTATATATTTGGTTATGATTTTCCGGTTTTTAATATTAGTGATAGTGCTATTGTTATTGGGGCAATACTAATTATTTATGATACTTTTATTAAGGGAGATAAGAAAAATGAAATTATTAATAGTTGATGAATACAGTGATTTAGAAAGAATAGATAAATATTTGATGTCACATACAGAATTTAGTAGAACAAAGATACAGAAATTAATAGATAGTGATGCTATAAAAGTTAATGAAAAAAAGATTAAAAATAGTTATATTGTTAAAGCAGGCGATAATATTGAAATTAATACTTTAGATGATGATATTATTGATATTAAACCAGTTAATATACCATTAGATATATATTATGAAGATAATGATTTATTGGTTGTCAATAAGACTAGTGGGATGGTCGTTCATCCAGCGTGTGGGCATTATGATGATACATTGGTAAATGCTTTATTATATCATTGTAATAATTTATCTACTATTAATGGTAATGTTAGACCAGGCCTAGTACACAGAATAGATAAAGATACAAGTGGACTATTATTGATAGCTAAAAATGATACTACACATATAAAACTAGCAAATGATTTTAAAAATAAGAAGGTTGATAGAACATATATGACATTAGTGTCTGGCATAATCAATAATGACAGCGGAACAATAGATGCACCAATAGGAAGAGATGGCAGAGATAGAAAAAAAATGACAGTTACTGATGTCAATGCTAAGAATGCAGTTACTCATTTTAAAGTTATTGAAAAATTAAATGATGCAACATTATTAGAATGTAAATTAGAAACAGGTAGAACGCATCAAATAAGGGCGCATATGAAATATATTAATCATCCAATAATTAATGATCCACTTTATGGTTTTAAAAAAACAATTGATAATACTGGTCAATTATTACATGCTAAAAAGCTTGGGTTTACACATCCAACAACATTAAAATATATGGAATTTGATTCGCCATTACCTGATAAGTTTGTTAAAATAATGGATCAATTTAAGATTAAATAATTGGAATAGAGTGTTTAATAATAAAAGGGAGGTATTATATGACGCAATTAACTGTAGATCAGAAAAATGAATTAATTATGAAATTATTGCATTACTTTATAACAGTTGAGGGGTATAATCCAATTGTTTTACATGGGGCGGAAAATGAAATATGGTTAGAAAATTTAGAGGGGTCATATAAGGTAATTAGAATTGCATCTAATTATATACATAATGACGAACAATATGATTTTGATTTATTTAAAACAATGAAGATATTAGAAATGATTAAGAAAAAAACTTTTTCATTCAGAATGAAGGTATTAAATATTTTTATTGATTTAGGTGAGAATGTAAATTTAGAATCAACTGATTTTGCTGATTGTATATATATAAAAAACGAAATGGAGTTATCAAAATATAATTTTATAACAGAGCGTTTCCCAACGATTTTAACTAAATTAAAATATAAGGAAAAAGGAACAAATTTATTTATGAAAATAACAAATGATATAAGTAAAAAGAATGAGGAAGATGTTAGAAAGACTAATGAAATATTCTTGCCTAAGAAAATATATGTTACTTATGGCATCATAATTATAAATGTGTTAATGTTTTTGGTTTTGGAATTGATTGGAAATGGTAGCACGGATACTAACTCATTAGTTCGATTTGGTGCCTTATATGAGCCGTATATTAGAGCAGGAGAATATTATAGACTTTTTACTAGTGCTTTCTTACATATTGGAGTATTACATTTATTTTTTAATAATTACGTATTATATGTAATAGGTACACAGATAGAAAACTTTTATGGCAAATCGAAATTCCTACTCATTTATCTTTTTAGTGCTTTAATTGGTTCTTTGATGTCAATGCTATTTACTAATGCTGTAAGTGCTGGTGCTAGTGGTGCTATATTTGGATTATTAGGATCACTTGTATATTTTGGGCATCATTATCGGATATATTTAGGTAATGCTATGAGAAGTCAGATTATTCCGTTAATAGTGTTTAATTTGCTACTTGGTTTTATTTTAGTAGGAGTAGATAATGCCGCTCATATTGGGGGACTAATTGGTGGTGTTTTAATATCAATGGCTATTGGGGTTAAAAACAAAAGTAAAATGATGGATCAAATAAATGGGATAGTTATATGTTCGATAATGACTTTGTTTTTAATATATATGGCATTTATTTATACCGTATAATATAAGGATGCATTATGCGATGAATTATATATTAGATACATTGGAGGCGAAAAAATATGAAGAAAAAAAATGAAAGAAAAAAACCAAATTTCCCATCCCAATATAAGATTTGGAGTAATTCTGCAAAGATTAATGAAAAAATTGCTATGGAAGAATGGGAAGCGGCTAATCAAGTTATAATTGAGTATAATCAATTATTAATGGAGCACCGAATTACTACTGATAAAGTTAATTTATTAGAAGAAGAAATACAGCACCTTAAAATGCAAAACATCAAAAATGAGGCTAAGACAATGATGTTACTAGATCAAATTGTACAAATGGAAAGTGAATTTGTTGAAGCTAAAACAGAAAAGGATTCTCCTCTTAATGGGGCTTCTGAAGACAGGGCAAAACAAGAGGAAAGAATAAATAGTGAAGTTGTTCAAATTATATCTTTGTTTGAAAAAGAACCGTTGATTAGCGGATTGTTGTTGCAAGAAGATGCAACCAATATTAAAAACATGATGCTTGCGCTTATTTCTAGAAATAAAGTAGATGAATTAGGGAAGATTTTTAATGGGGCAAGTGAATTATATAATAATAGGTTTGAACGTTCTAATTTTTTTAGAGATGATGCTTTCTTAAGACTAATTCTGCAACCGATTATTGAACGCAAATTGAAACTTGCTTTTGGTGAAAATTATGATTTTTGCATGAGAATTATGGAGATAGAACGCTCTAAACATGAGTTAGGAAAGGTAACGCCAAGTGATTATTATATATGTAACCAGAAAAAAACCAGAACAATTTAGAATTAGGTAATAAAAAAAAATATTCAGATTTGAATATTTTTTGTTTGATTATAGTTTCCTATACAGGCCAATTGCTTTGCCTAATATTGTAATATTGTTTAATATAATTGGTTCTAAGTAATCGTTTTCTGGCTGTAATCGAAAATATCCTTTTTCTTTATAAAAAGTTTTAAGCGTTACGCTGTTTTCATCAGTCATAGCTACTACTATATCTCCGTTATTGGCAATGCTTTGTTTTTGGACAATAACAATATCTTTATCGTATATTCCAACATTAATCATACTATTACCACTAACCAATAAAGTAAAAACTTCTTTTTTATTTGGAATTAAATGAATTGGTAGACTAAAGAATTCATTAGGCTGTTCAATAGCTTCAATTGGATTTCCAGCAGTAACTTTGCCAAGAAGTGGAACCTCAATAACGTTTGAATTATTATTGACATATTCATTTTTTACTAATATTTCAAGCGTTCGTTTTGTACTATTATTTTTTCTTATGAATCCTTTCGATTCTAAATTATTTATGTGAGAATGAATGGTAGCGGGCGATGATAGACCAACGGCCGTTCCAATTTCTCTAATAGTAGGTGGATATCCTTTAGATGAAATATATTTTTTAATAAATTGTAAGATTTCATTTTGTCGTTCGGTTAATAGTTCCATATAGAACCTCCTTATAGGCAAGTACTATTTACATATTAACACAATAAGTGTAAATTGTCAAACATTTGTTTGGTCTGCGCGTTGACACGAACAAATGTTTGGTATAGAATTAGATGCAAGAGGAGGAAGTATATGAATACAAAAATAACAATTAAAGGGTTGGCAGCCTTTTATATATTAGTTGCTTGTTTAACTTATGCACTAATAGTGAGGGTAGAAAAATTAGAAAATGGTGAGCAATTAAATAAAAGTAATAACTACGTTATAAATTTTTGGAAATAATCAGTTAATTTTTAGTCTTTCAAATTTGGATTTATTTTGCTATAATGTTTATATTACGTTTTTAAGATAAAGAGGGTGTAAAAGTGAATCCAAATGAATTAAAAATTGTTGATACTATTAGAGGCTTAGGTATTGATATGGTTGATGCTGCATCAAGTGGTCATCCTGGTATTGTATTGGGCGCTGCTCCAATAATATATACTTTATATGCTAAGCACATTAATATAAATACTAATGATGATAAGTGGATTAATAGAGATAGATTTATAATGTCGGCAGGACATGGCTCAGCATTATTATATGCGACATTATTTTTAGCTGGTTTTAATTTAACGATTGATGATTTGAAGAGTTTTAGACAAATTAATTCCAAAACACCAGGTCATCCTGAATATATGGCAACTCCTGGTGTTGATATTACAACAGGGCCTCTTGGTCAGGGTTTTGCTAGTGCTGTTGGAATGGCAATGGCAGAACGTTATTTGGCAACTAAATATAATCTTAAAAAGAAAAATTTATTTGAACAAAATTTTGATTTATTTAATTATTATACATATGTTTTATGTAGTGATGGCGATTTAATGGAGGGAATTTCATATGAAGCTGCATCGCTAGCTGGCACGCTTGAATTGGGCAAACTTATTGTCCTATATGATTCAAATGATATTAGTTTAGATGGGCAGATTAATAAAACATTTACAGAAGATATCCAAAGTCGTTTTAGGGCGATGGGATGGCATACCCAATTGATTAAAAATGGTGAAGATGTAAATGCTATCGATAAGGCAATAAGAAAAGCTAAAGATGTTTTAAACAAGCCCTCTTTAATTGAAATAAAAACGATAATTGGTAAGGGCTCTTTAAATGAGGGGAAAAACACTGTTCATGGCGCTCCTTTGAGCAAGGAAGATATTGAACAATTAAAAACCAAGCTAGGAATACGTAATATTCCATTTGCTGTCTCTCAAGATTCAACTAGTGCTTTTAGACAAATGATTACTGAAAGAACTCAAATAAAATATAATCCTTGGCTTGAAATATATAATAAATATATTGAACAAGCAGCTGAAGAAGTAAAAAAAGAAATTGATGAAATTGTAAATAAGAGAAGCCAAGTGGATATAAAAAGTTTAATGTGGCAATTTGATGAATCCTTAAAAGAGGCGACTAGGGAAACAAACGGAAAAGTGATGAATGTTATTGCTGAAAATCTACATAATTTTATAGGTGGAAGTGCTGATTTAGCAAGTTCCACTAAAACATATCTTAATAAATTTAATAGTTATTCAAAAGATTCATATGACGGTAAGAATATATGGTTTGGCGTTAGAGAACATGCCATGGGTGCTATTCTAAATGGTTTAAGTCTGTCAGGCCTTAAAGTGTTTGGTTCTACTTTTTTAGCATTTAGTGATTATATGAAACCAGCGATTCGTTTGGCTTGTATGATGAATCTGCCAATTACTTATATCTTTACTCATGATTCAATTAACATTGGCAGTGATGGTCCAACACATCAACCTATTGAACAATTGGCAATGTTAAGAAGTATTCCTAATTTGGATGTATATCGCCCAGCTGATGCTAAAGAAGTAGTAGGAGCATGGCAAAGTATATTTCAAAATAACAACACCAGTGCTGTAATACTGTCTAGAACAGATATTTTATTACAGAAGGATACTAACATATTAGATGTATCAAAAGGTGCTTATATTGTGAAACTAGAAAAAGAAAGATTAGATGGGATTATAATTGCTACTGGTTCTGAGGTAGAACTTGCTATAGTAGTTAGTAATGAATTATATAAGAGAAATATAGATATTAGAGTTATTAGCATGCCATGTATGGAGATATATTTAAGACAATCTAGAAAATATCAAGAGGAATTGTTTCCGATTGGAGTTAAAAAGGTTGTAATAGAAGCCGGGACAAGCTATGGCTGGCACCGATTTGTATATAATGAAAAGTACTTAATAACATTAGATAAATTTGGAAAAAGTGGTAGTAAAGATGATGTATTAAGAAGTTTTGAATTTAATGTAGAAGCAGTTACTAGTAAAGTAGAGAAAATATTGAGATAGTAAGCTATCTGCGTAATAATTAAAGGAAGTAAGGATTTGTTCTTTAAGAATAAATCTCTTTATTTTGAATTGTTGATTTTGTTATTTCTATATCACATTTTATTCAAAATGTTAGTGTAAAGAGGTTTTGGG
>DBNY01000048.1:0-141 GCA_002299475.1 Caryophanales bacterium UBA660
GTAGCAAAAGCATCAGCAGGAACAAGAATACAAGCGAATTATACAGAAGCAAGTTGGACAGTATTAACAACTGCATTAGGGTTAGTAGAAACAACAAATGCAGAAGTAGTTACTAAGACAACAGCAATCAATGATGCAATG
>DBNY01000048.1:447-8172 GCA_002299475.1 Caryophanales bacterium UBA660
CAATCAATGATGCAATGGCAGCACTTACCCCGGCGCGACCAGTAATTAGAATAGGTAATACTATAACAATTAGAGCTGGTACAAGATTCTGGACAAATTCAATTTTAGCTAGAAGAGGTACTGGTGGGCGAGTTCTTAGAAGAAATATAACAATTAGAATAACAAGAATTGCGCCTAATGGAATGTTTAATGTAACTAATAATTTAGGTTGGTTCAATCCAAATATACTTAGATAATTAAGTTATATATAGTTTAAAATATCAATTTTAAAATGCACCTTTTTTGGTAGTTATAAATTAATGTATAATTATATTAAACTACTATAAAGAGGTGCTTTTATATATTATAAATATCTCCTATAAACAATATTTATAAAAAAATAAATAAATATGAGATAATTACTATTTTAAAGGAGGATAAATATGGTTGCAGTTATTATTCCGGCATTAAATGAGGAGAAAACAATTAAAGATGTATTAGAAGTTACTAAAACTAGTAAACTAGTTAATCGTATAATTGTGGTTAGTGATGGGTCTGTTGATAATACAGCATCTATTGCTAGAAGTTGTGGTGTTGAAGTAATAGAGTTAGAAAAAAATATTGGCAAGGGTGGCGCAATGTGTGTTGGAGTAAAAAGTTGTAGTGAAGATATTGTTCTTTTCTTAGATGCAGATTTAATTGGATTGACTGAATTACATATTGATAGCATTTTGAAACCAGTAGTAAATAACGAAGTAGAAATGAGTATAGGTATATTTTCGTGTGGAAGAATTATTACTGATTTAGCTCAGTTATTTACGCCTTTCTTATCTGGACAAAGGGCTATTAAAAGAAATTTATTTGAAAAGGTGATTGATTTAGATATAACTAAGTTTGGAGTAGAAATAGCTCTTACTCAATATGCAGATAAGCATAAAATAGCGTATAGAAAAGTAAAATTATATAATATTACTCATTTGACTAAAGAAGAAAAACTAGGATTTAATAAAGGATTGAAGTCTAGATTAAATATGTATATAGATATAATAAAGAATTTTAAATTATTTAATAAATAATAGTAAACTTTATGGTTAAAATGATAACTATTTTAATTAAAGCATTGATTATTCAATTATAATTTTATATAATAGGTAATGTCCTCTTATATCAAAATTAAAATATAATTTTATTTTGATATATTGCATATACAAATATTTTATTGTAAAATATAGAGGTAATTTTTATTTTACACAAAATGGGCTTGTAGCTCAGTTGGTTAGAGCGCACGCCTGATAAGCGTGAGGTCGATGGTTCAAGTCCATTCAGGCCCACCATTTTGTGCCTCCATAGCTCAGTTGGTTAGAGCATTTGACTGTTAATCAAAGGGTCCTAGGTTCGAGTCCTAGTGGGGGCGCCATATTTATATATGGCCCGTTGGTGAAGCGGCTTAACACACATGCCTTTCACGCATGCATACACGGGTTCGAATCCCGTACGGGTCACCATAATTATTTCATGGAGTAGTACTCAAGAGGCTGAAGAGGCGCCCCTGCTAAGGGTGTAGATCGGATTAAACCGGTGCGAGAGTTCAAATCTCTCCTGCTCCGCCATTAGTTAAGAAACCCTTATTTTATAAGGGTTTAATTTTTAAAAAAATCATTTAGGTACATTTTAGGTACATTTTGTAACAAAAAAAGAACTAAAATAGATTAGTTCTTTTTAAATATTTAATTTATCTATTGCATCATCTTTCACGTGAGGATACAAATGACCGTAGATGTCAGAAGTTGTAGATGACCTTCCGTGACCTAATAATTCAGAGATAGTTTCGATTCTTTCGCCCTTGCATATAAGCAAGGAAGCAAAAGAGTGTCTGAAATCATGAACTCTAATAATCTTGATCTTTGCTTCCACACAAGCTTTTTCTTTCTTTCTTCGTATGCTGGCTTCTGGCAATGGATTAATGCCACCAAAAACGAACCACGTATTATTATAGTTTTCGTAATTTTCATATAGTTTTTTCAAATTAAATAATTTTTCTTTAACTCTATTAGTCATTTTAACGATCCTGTTAGACTTCTTTGTCTTGGGCGACGTAAGAATATAAGGTTTGTTTTTAATCTTCGTTGTAAGGGTTTTATTTACCAAAATATAGGTGTCATTAACGTCTTGCCAAGTTAAACCTTGTGCTTCGCCACATCTTAATCCAGTAAAGAATAGCGTTGTAAAAAATGCGTTATATATGGGGTTGTCAACTTTTTCAATAAAAAGTTCAAATTCATCAACCGTCCAAAATTTCATTTCTTTTTTCATCTCAGATGGGGCTTTAAAATTCCCGACTATTGTTAACGGATTACGAATTAGATCTAAATACTTTACGCCATAATTCATTACAGTACTAAAATTAACATAGATAGAGGACTTGTATTCGTTAGAATAATTTAATTTATCTAATTCACATTGCCAATCCATTATATCTTTAGGAGTTATCTTATCTATTTTTCTGTTTTTAAAATAGGGCATTACGTGCAATTGTATCCTGCCATTATTTATATTTAATGTTCTCTCTTTTAATCTTGTTTTTGCAAAATTGAAATATTCTAAATATAGTTCTTGAAAATTTATGATTGATTTTAGATTTTTTTCTTTTTTAGTTATAAATAAAGCCTGTTCCCTCGAGGCTTCTTCTTTTGTAAAATACTTTTTACTTTTATATCTTTTACGATAACCACTTAAATTAGTATAAGAAATCATAAAATACCAAATTTTATTATTTTTGGTTTTTTCTTCTTTCGTTTTATAAATTGGCATATTATTCATCTCCTAACTATTGAATTAAATAAAATCGACTAAATTATACTTTTCTTCTAATTTCCCTAGCAATTCCTAATATTTTAATTTGTAATAATTCAACATCTTCATTACTAAACATTTGAGGTTCATAGATTGAATTTAATGGCATTAAAATAATTCCGTTATCTTGCTTTATTACTTTTTTAAATGTGGCATCATGACCGTTGACCATCACTGCGCAGCATAATCCAGATTCACAATCTTCTGATTTTTGGAATATTACAGTATCGCCATCGTTATATCCTGGGATCATACTGTCGCCACTTATTCTAAGAGCAAAATATTCTTTTCCGCCAACTAGCCATTTGTTAGGTATTTCTTCGAAATCTATAATATCTTTGATGGCTTCCAAAGGTATACCTGCTGGTATTTTTCCTAAAACTGGTATTCTGACACTATTACTTATATTTTTTAAATCTTTTTCTATATCAATCATTTTTAAATTTTCAAATAAAATTTCTTCTCTAACGTTAAATATTTTTGCAATTTGTAAAACGATACCCATATTTGCTTCTCTTCGCTCGTTTTCCCAATGACTAATTGTGGCTAATTTTACACCCAGCATCTTCGCTAAATTTTCTTGCGACATATTATTTTTTTCTCTAAGATATTTTAGATTTTTTGAAAAATAATTTTCCATCATTTCACCCCTTTCTTTCAATTATTATACAACATTTCTTGTTCTATATCAACAAAGAGTGTGTCAAATTATACAAATAGTATAATTTGATATTGACATTATACAATTTGTATAGTAATATTTATAGTAGAAGGAGGTTAAAAAATATGACTGAAGAAATGAAAAATATAATAAGCAGAGAAATAAAAGTGGCTAGAACAAGAGCTGGTTTTAGTCAAATAAAAGTTGCAAAAAGCCTTAATTTATCTTATTCTACATATTTAAAATACGAAAACAATCCTGAATTTTTTAAGGCATCAGTTCTAATAAAATTAAGTGATTTGTTAAAATGTAATGTATTTGAATTTTATGCACCTATTTTTTTTGGAAAATAACTATACAAAATGTATAGTTGCGGAGGTTAAAAAATGAAATCCAAAAAACAATTAACTAATTTAGAAATGTGGAACATTATATCAAAACAATATATTGGCACTAAAGAAATTCAAATTATTGGTTGTCTTGGCAGATCGTCGTCTCAAAAATTAAGACGAGATATTGAATTTGAACTTAAAGATTGGTTATTGCCAAAAAATCAAGTTCCAACAGAAAGTGTTTTAAAAAAGTTAAATATCGATGCTAAAAAAATTTATACAAAAGCAAGAATGGAAAGAGAGTTAAAATGAAAAAGATATTGGAGTTTAAAATTGAGTTATTATTAGTTGTTTACTTTATATTGTGGTTCGGCACAAATGCTTTAAATCTTTTTGAAATATTCATGAATGTTTTAACATTTTTAACAGTGTTTTACATAATTATTTTTGCAAGAAAAATGATTATTGAAATTATTGAAGAAGAAGATTTTGAAAAAAAAGAATATCAGAAATATTTAAAAGATAAAACACAAACTAAAAAAATTAAAGTAGCAAATATGTTTAAAATGTTAGAGAAAATATAAGGAGGAAAATATGAATAAAGAACAAATGACAGACTGGTTTTTCCAAGAAACGACTTTAGAACAAGCTGATGCTTTTTTTGAAAATAATTTTGAAGTCACTGTTCATAATGGTTTAGTAATTGTTACTGAACAAGAGTAATCCCTAGAACAAGAGAAAATATATTCACGGAAGGAGGAATTAATATGTTTCAAGGCACAAAAAAAGAGCAATCCCTAGAACAAGAAAGCTCATGTATAAATATTAACACAAATGTGGAATTAAGTCAAATTTATCAATACTTACTTGCTAATTGTTATGGTTATGATAATAGGTTAAAAGCATATCAGATCATGAGAGAATTTGATATTAAAGATCACAAATTATTTAGAAATAGAATTGAAGATATAAGACAATCAAATGAATATGGATTTATTTGTAGTGAAGCTGGGACTGATGGTGGTTATTGGATACCAGCAAACTATGATGAGGTCCAAGTAACATTAAATCACATATTTAAAAGAGCAATGGAAATGTTAAAAACTTATTCTATATTAAGAAGAAAAGTTAGAACCAAAGGCATTAAGTAGGAGGTAATTATGGAAGAAATAAATAAGTCATATTACGCAATCATACCAGCAACTATCAGATACGATAATGATCTCTGTGCTAATGCTAAATTATTATATGGTGAAATAACAGCCTTATGCAATGAAAAAGGTTATTGCTGGGCTAATAATGATTATTTTTCACAATTATATCAGGTAAGTAAAAAATCGATAAGTAGATGGGTAAAACAACTATTAGATAAAGGATACATATCAAGTGAAATTATATATGAAAAGGATAGTAAAAAGGTCTTAAATCGATACTTAAAAATAGGTGATTACCCTATGGACAAAAATGTCCTACCCTATGGACAAAAAAAGGAATACCCTACGGACAAAAAGGTCACGGATAATAATACATATAATAATACATTAAATAGTATATTGGATGAATCTAAAATTAATTTTAAAAAGCCAACACTCGATGAGGTCAAAAACTATTGTATCGAACGAAATAATGGAATTGATTATCAAAAATGGTTTAACTATTATACAGCTAATGGTTGGAAGGTTGGTAAAAATCCTATGAAGGATTGGAAAGCTGCTGTTAGAACATGGGAAAGCAACAATGACAATAAAGCTAAAGAAAGTGAGGTAAGTCCGTATGGAGTATACCTTAACTGATTCAGCAAATGAAGTTGAACAAACAGTTCTAGGATGTCTTTTCTTAAAGTCTAAATTATTAGAAGAGAGTTATTTAACTGAAGATCATTTTGCTAATCCTATACATAAGTTTATCTACAGAATATTTTTAGAAAGTTATAAAAAATATAAAACGATAGATATTGTATTACTATCAAATGATCATGAAGAAGAGTTTAGAAAAAATAACAGCCATTTATTAATGTATATAACTGACATAATGAGTTCTGTACCATCAGCTGCTAATTATAGCTGGTATCAAGATAAAGTTATTCAGGAATATAAAAATAGATTAATCTTTAGAGATATTAATAAATTTCAACGAAAAGAACTAAACGAGCAAGAACTTATGGAATCTTTAAATAATATTCAATCACTTAGTTTTGGCAAAGATACTGAATATTATTCTGGCGAGTATATTTACAAAACGATTACCAGGGAAGATAAATTAATTCATCTAAGATTTAGTTCATTAAGTAAAACAATTCAATTATCAGAACATGACTTTTTAGTAATAGGTAGTAGACCAGGCGCTGGTAAGACAGGATTCGCATTAAACCTACTTGAAGACATATCTCAAAAATATAATTGCGTTTACTTCAATATGGAAATGTCAGAACAACAAGTATTAAGAAGATTAGTAGGTATTAATTCAAAAATACCAATGACATTTTATAATAATCCAGCATCTGATTATCAAAGTTCAAAAGTTAAAGAAGCTGCTGATCAAATAGCTACAAGAAAGATTAAAGTAATAACTGGAGTTCAAACAATGGCTATGATTAAAAGCACTATTATTAAAGAACAAAAAAAGGAACACACAGTAGTATTTGTTGATTATATAGGTCTTATCCATAGTAAAACAAAAAACCAATCAATATATGAACGTGTTACTGAAATAGCAAAAGAATTAAGAATGTTATCAATGAACTATGAATGTACGATTATTTGCATAGCTCAGATAAATAGATTAGGTGATAATAAGCCACCGCTACTAAGTGAATTAAAAGACAGTGGTGAGTTAGAACAATCAGCAGTTAATGTAATTCTTCTTCACAATGAAAACTATTATAAGAAGTTAGATAAAAAAGTTGAAGAACTACAATGCATTGTTGCTAAGAACCGAAACGGAAGAACTGGAATAATTAAAGTCGATTATGATCAATTCAATCAAAGAATTGAAGAAACAAATAAAGGTTATTAAGGGGTGATGTTATGAATCGTGTAGAACCTATTCGTGATGAATATGTTGTTAGATCAATTAAAACATTTTTAAAAGAATTTAATGAACGAAACTATATTATGTTCATTCTGGGATTAACAACAGGGCTTAGAATAAGTGACATTATCAAACTTAGAGTTGAAGATGTTTCAGGTCAAACAATAAATACCAGGGAAATTAAAACTGGTAAACAAAGAATTATTCCAATCAACAATGAATTGAAACCTGCAATAGAAAAATATATTAAAAACAATAAGTTAGAATCTCATCAATATTTGATCAGATCTAAAAAAGGTATTAATGAACCTATATCAAGAGTAAGAGCATATCAGATCATGAGAGATGTAGGTAAAAGATTTGGTATAAGCAATTTAGGAACTCACTCAATGCGAAAAACATTCGGTTATCATTATTACCAACAAACTAAAGATATTGTTTTACTACAGAAGTTATTTAACCATGCTACTCCAACAATTACATTAGATTATATTGGAATAACGCAAGGTCAAATGAACGATGCAATTAAAAATTTTAGAATTTAAAGGAGGACAAGTGAAAAGATATTTTGAAAAAGCAATTGAAAAAGTAAGTAAACTACTTTTAAAAAGAACATTTAATTTAACACAATGAAAATATGTTAAATAGAGTGTTAAAAAAAATTAAAAAAACTATGCATTTCAACCTTTATATATATGGGGAATAGTGTATAGTCAAAACAATTTAACAAAATATAAGATATGTTAAATATAAAGGGGAAGAAAGAAGGTAAAATATGAACGCAAAGAAAATGTTAAAAGAATTAGGATATTGGGATTACACAAAAACCGAAACTGAAATATGGTATGGCAATAGTGTTGACATAAATTA
>DBNY01000046.1 GCA_002299475.1 Caryophanales bacterium UBA660
CTGCTTTTTTTGAAAATAATTATTATACAAAATAAAACCATACTACTTTAATAATATAATATTTTATTTATATTAATTTCATTATTGCATATAATTATATAGGTGATTATATGTTATTGGCTTATACAACTAAAGAATTAGATCTTTTAGCAAGATTAATGAGGGCCGAGGCCGTTGGTGAAGGCGAATTAGGCATGCTAATGGTTGGTAATGTTGGCGTTAATAGAGTAGTAGCTAATTGTCTTGATTTTAGACCTATTACTTCAGTTACTCAGATGGTATATCAAAAACCAGGAGGGTTTGCCGCTATTAATCGACCTTTGTTCTTTGGGTCATCAACTACAAAAGAAAAGGAACTAGCTAAAAGAGTTCTAAAGGGAGAATACTATTATCCAGCAACCCATGCTTTATGGTTTTATGCACCAGGAATAGGCGTTGCTTGTAGAGCTTTTTGGTTTAATCAAAGATTAAGTGGAAAATATAAAAATCATTGTTTTTATATACCAGATCTTGGTGTTTGTAAAGAATTATATCGTTAAAAAATTTATTTATAATAAAATACCTTCAAATAAGTATATTACTAAATTTGAAGGTATTATTTATTTTATTTCTTTACTATTTATTAACTAAAGGTATTAATAATTTCTGACCTATAGTAATTAGATTATTAGGTAATTTATTATACATTTTTAACTCATCAACTGAAATATTGTATTTTTTACTAATAGACCACAGTGTATCCTTAGATTGAACTATATATACCTCAGATTCCTTTATCGGACCAGTTACTATTGGTAATAGAATTTTAAGTTGTTTACCTGGTAATATTTCATCATTTACTAAATTATTAATATCTTTTATTATATCAACACTTACGCCATATCTTAATGCTATTGAAAATAAACTATCACCTGGTTGAACCACATAAATTATTGGTTCCTGTATTGGCATCTTTATTTCCATATCTTTGCTTGGTATTAATAATTTTTGACCGCTTATTATCAATTCTGTGTTTAAATTATTGGCTACCTTAATTTGCTCAATAGTTACATTAAAAGCTCTAGCAATAGACCATAACGTATCTCCACTTTCAACTTCATAAATTTTTGGCAATATCGCTAAGTTATTAGGTATTATTACTTTCATACCAGGCATTAATACTTTATCTCCCAAATTATTTAGGCTACTCAATTCACTAATAGATATGTTAAATTTTTTAGCAATAGACTCTATATTATCTTCCGGTTCTATTGTATAAACTATCCATTGCCCATGATTAGATTGTATTATATTATTTCTTTCCCCGTCATTACCTATTTCTAAAATGGTCATTTGAGAATTATCACGAACGCTAGTTGGAATAATTAATGTTTGACCTATACTTAATAAATCTGTTGTTAAATTATTTGCTCTTCTTATCTCTGTTACTGTTACACCAAATCTTTCTGCTATTGTCCATAAACTATCTCCTGACCTAACTGTGTATGTCGTTGGTTCTGTTACTCCCTTTGTTGGAATAATTAGTGTTTGACCTATACTTAATAAATCTGTTGTTAAATTATTTGCTCTTCTTATCTCTGTTACTGTTACACCAAATCTTTCTGCTATTGTCCACAAACTGTCTCCTGACCTAACTGTATATGTTGTTGGTTCTGTTGGTTCTGTTACTCCCTTTGTTGGAATAATTAGTGTTTGACCTATATTTAATAAATCTGTTGTTAAATTATTCGCTCTTCTTATCTCTGTTACTGTTACGCCAAATCTTTCTGCTATTGTCCACAAACTGTCTCCTGACCTAACCGTATATGTTGTTGGTTCTGTTACTCCCTTTGTTGGAATAACTAGGGTTTGACCTATGCTTAATAAATCTGTTGTTAAATTATTCGCTCTTCTGATTTCTGCTACTGTTACGCCAAATCTTTCTGCTATTGTCCACAAACTATCTCCTGACCTAACTGTATATGTTGTTGGTTCTGTTGGCTCTGTTGGCTCTGTTGGCTCTGTTGGTTCTGTTACTTCCTTTGTTGGAATAATTAGTGTTTGACCTATACTTAATAAATCTGTTGTTAAATTATTCGCTCTTCTTATCTCTGTTACTGTTACACCAAATCTTCTTGATATTGTCCACAAACTATCACCCGATTTAACAATATATACTGTTTCCTCAGTAGGCGACTTTGGCACAGTAGATGGTATTCTCAATTGTTGACCAATTCTTAATACATCAGTTGTTAAATTATTCGCCGTTCTAAGCGCTGCAACAGTTACATTAAATCTTTGGGCTATTGAATATAAGCTATCACCTAATCTCACAGTATAATACACAATATCTTGACCAAGAGGCGGAGTATATGTATAGCCCAAGTATCTAGCGACGGCTCTAACAACTGCCTCCCCTAAATCCAATAAGTTATTTTGTAATTGAGAAACATCATCACCTGGACTATCTAAAAAACCATACTCAACTAAAACTGGTTGCGTTTTACCAGTTAATCTGTGAATAAAATAATAATCAAGACTCGGATCAGATGGTAGTCTCCTTTGATAATATTTTCTAATATTTTGCCCTTCAATAGCAATCTCATTTAATATTGTTCTAGCTAATACATCATTATCTCTTAAAGCATATATAGTTTCTGCTCCGTCACCACCAGTAGCATTCATATGATTAGATATGACTACAACATCTGGGCTGTTACCAAAAGCATCAAGAATTATTTTAGTTCTTTCTTCTGGCGAAAGAGTTACATCAGTTGTTCTAGTTTGAGCAACAGGTATACCTAACTGCCTAAATCTATTAGCCATATAATTAGAAACCCTCAAGGTTAAATTTTTTTCAAGCAGATTATTAGCCACTGCTCCCGGATCAGCGCCACCATGCCCCGCATCCACTACTATCATAAGCATCACTCCTCATAATATAGTATTCATTAACCCATTTTTAGGTACTAAAAAAGGGTATTGTAATTATTTTTTACATACCCAAACAAATATAAATTAAAGTTTTAATTGTTATTAAAAAATTTAATACTTCTTCTTATTTTGTTTTGTAATGTGTAACTATTAGCATGTTTAACATGACCCATCCAAGAATTAAATGATAAAACAATATCTTTTTCTTTAAGGCTACCATTATCATATAACTCATTCCACTTGCAAACATTTCTTTTTATTCTTTTTTTACTACCTTTTCTAATTAATTTATGCGTGCTCCAAATTCTATAGCCACAAAAATCAACACCAAAAGAATTAGGATAATATCTTGATTTGCTATTTAATGTTAACTTTAAGTCATCAGTTAAAAATTTTTTTATAACCAAATATAATTTAATCGCTTCGCCTCTATCTTTAACTAATAAAACAAAATCATCCATATATCTTACATAATATTTTACTTTTAAATGATTTTTAACAAACTTATCTAATTTATCTAAATAAATATTACCAAAAAATTGAGATGAGTAATTTCCAATAGGAATACCAACAATTTCATCATCAGAATCAATTAATAACTCGGTAAATTGCAGGAGTTTTTTATCTTTTATGTATTCTTCCATTATCATCAACAAAATAGCATGATCAATACTATAAAAGAATTTCTTAATATCCATTTTTAAAATATAATAATCCCTACCGTAATTTCTCTGAGCTATTCTCATATATTTTTGTAAAGAATTAACTGCTTTATGAGTGCCTCTTCCGCAGATACAGGCGTAAGTATCTTTTATAAATTTAGCAACAATATACTTTTTAATAAATTCTTCAACGTACCACTGGTGAACAACACGGTCAACATATGGTAATGCTTTAATAACTCGTTCCTTCGGCTCATATACGGTAAATGACCTATAAATACCCACTTTATATCTACTATTTTTTATATTTTCAACCAAATTAACAATATTATTTTCCAAATTTAGGTCAAAATTCAAGATTTCATAACGATTCAGTTTTCCTTTTTTAGCTCTTTCGTGAGCTTCAATCATTTTTTCAAATGTTAAATTTTTATCAAAACATTTCCTTATCTTTTTAGGCACTCGTTTATCCAACCTCCTAACATATTATTAATATTTGTTATTTTGTAACTCCAAGCTCGATAATTTCTAGCATTAATATATTTGTTTTTAACTGCAATTCTAACATATACTTTTAAGCAAGATAATTTAATATCTACTTCATTTAAATATTTTATTTTAGTGTTCTTACTATATTGTTTCTTCGCCCATAATAATAATTCAAAAGCCTCAAACATACATTTTTTTGTTTCAGTCACTAAGGCAAATTTTTCACAATTGGGATATTTTTTCAACAAACTATAAACATACAACATCATTTCCTGATATTTACGTATAATAATCATTTCTTCTTCTTTAGATTTCACATTTCTAACTTCTTCCACTACATCACCACCATCATATTCAGTAAAAAATAAAGGGATAATGTCAACCCATTATCCCTAATAATACATAATACCTAATATTCACCATTTTGCTACTAACTAAAGTATTACTATTTATGTGTTTGTCTATTACAAATAGAAAGGAATTAAACTTCTTTGATATTATATTTGATACGGTTTATTTACGCATATCATAATTTTATTAAAATGAGTAACTGAATGAAAAATTCATCTCTTTACGTTCTCATTATATCAGAGTCCTCCCTCAAGCACGGGACGAAACCCGATGTTGCTATTCGTGCCACCCCAATTGTTGTTGAAAGTGAACGCGCCAGCATTAGAGCCGTTATTGAAATTGCCTCCGCGAATGAACCTTGGTTTGCAGGTTACGGAGTTACAGTTTAATCCCTATATTTCACATAGGTTGCTCGAAATACCATTTTTAATTATTGCTAGCAATCACAGCCGGTGAACTAAAGCTCATCTTCAAATCTCACTGTCGCTAGTGCTGCGGTAAATATTTTGCGTTAGTTCATTGAATTTTATTCATTCTTCCCTTCAAAAGGGAAAAAGGTAAAAAGAACCAGTTCGCTACAGGTCTAAAGCCCTGAACTCACCACAAGCACGGGACGAAACCCGATGATGCTATTCGTGCCACCCCAAAAGGTGAAAGCGAACGCGCCAGCAGTAGAGCCGTTACCGAAAGAGCCTCCGCGAACGAACCAGGGAGAACCAGTGTTAGGCGTCCAAACAGCATCTCCAAACCATGCAAAATTTCCCTCAGTATTGCTACTTGTTTCCCATATGACATCGCCCTTGATATCTATTGTTAAATTATAGTTGTTAGTTGAATTGTCTGGCGTACCCATAGTATATATGTCTCTATATCGAGGGTCAGCATTTATTATTTGCGAACCTTGTCCTAATAAATTGCCATGCCCATTATTGACATAAGCAGCCACATATTCCCAAGCACTACCACTCATGTCATAAACACCAGTTATATTGCCATTTGTTGATGCTTGTACTCCGTTTGTTGTATGGTGTAGCTCGCATGCTGTCGTTGCAGCTGCTGATGCACTTGTACCAGCGCAGCCAGTTGTATAATTTTGGTTTGGATTTATCCATACTTCTATTGCATCTTTTCCTCGGTTTGATTTTGATAAGTATGCTACTGCTCCCCATTCAACATTTTTCATTAAATGAGTATCTATACCAGCACCACTTGTTCCCCATCCATATACAGCATTTGTTTCCATGTTTCTGCTTACAGCAAACATATTGCCAACATTTATACATCGCCATGAAGCTACGTTAGGCACTATTCTTACTGTCTTGGTTGTAACATTGTCTCCGGCTGTTGGACATGACCAATCGGCAACAAATCCATTAGCCACTCCCTCAGTTGCTGTAGCTTCAAATTTGGCCACCCATATGCCTGATACTTTATGGTTTCCAAAATTAAATCCAGGATGTTCAATAAAATT
>DBNY01000023.1 GCA_002299475.1 Caryophanales bacterium UBA660
TTTTACCCTTAATATTTAATTTAATTTGATTATTATTTAGTAAATTCTTATACCACATAATATCACCTAATTTCTATTTTCTTTATTTTTCCTACAATTAATATTTCATTATTTAAAAGTTTAGTAATCATGAGGTTTTGTCCAAATAAATCTATTTCACCATTTGTAGATTTAATAATTATTATTTTTTCATTAAATCTTACTATTTCTGTATAATTAGCAACATATATTGAATTAGATGTAATAAGTAATTTTATTTCTTTATCCTCTATAAAATTAGCTACTTTCCTTATTAAATCCATGTTATCACCTAATAAATGATATTAAAAAAAAAGACTTATTATGAAGTCTTCTTTAATTTAGTTTAAGTTTTATTATATTATTTACTTTGCTTAAATCATACTTTCCTTTTACTTTAGGAATTATTTCTTTAATGATTTTACCTAAATCGTTACTATTAGTAAAATTATTTGCGCCAATAATTAAGTCAATCATATCTTCTACTTCTTTATCTGATAATTGCTGTGGCAGATAACAATTTAATATCTCAATTTCTTTTTCATATTCATCAATTAAATCATTTCTATTTGCCTTTTTAAATTCAATTATAGCATCTTGTCGCAGTTTTATTTGTTTTATGATAATGTCTAAAACTTCATCATCTGTTAATTCTTTTTGTTTATTAATTTTTTCTAATTGGATTGAGGCTTTCACCATTCTTATTACTGACAATTCTCTTTTATTATGACTTTTCATAGCTTTTTTCATATTATCATTTAATATCTCAATTAAATTCATATTTAGTCACCCTCTTATAAAAAATTTTGTTACCGCCTCTACATCACTATATGGTACATACTCATTATTAATTGCCATATATGTATCTCGTCCTTTACCTGCAATAACAACAATATCATTTTCTTTTGCCATTGATAAAGCCTTATGGATAGCGTTTGTTCTATCTAAAATGCGTTCATAATTACTTTTAGTATCTTTAATGTTGGTAATTAAATCATCTATTATATTATTTGGGTCTTCATTTCTAGGGTCATCTGTGGTAAATATTACATAATCTGATAATTTAGTGACAATTTCACCCATGTTTGGTCTTTTCCCACTGTCTCTATTACCTGCAGAACCTGTAACTGTTATAATTTTACCTTTACATATCACATTTACATACTCTAATAAGTTTTTCAAAGCATTTGCGGTATGTGCGTAATCTAATAATATTTTAAACGATTGATTAAAATTTAAATATTCCAATCTAGAACCTATTGGTTTAAGACCTTTAATTGCCTCTATTATTTTTTCAGCATCAAATCCTAATGATACACAAAGTGCAAATGATGCCATGATATTATAAACATTAAACATTCCAGATAATGGACTTATGATATCATATTTCTTATCAAAAAAATTAAGGGTAAATTTTAACTTGTTTTCACCAACTATAATATCTTCAGCCATGACATCTGCTTTATTGTTAATACCATAGGTAATTACTTTGCCATTGCTAGCTTTTTTTATTACATCTGAATATTGTTCATCGTTGTTTATAATACTATAACCATCTTCTTTAACTAATTTAAATAATTTACTCTTAGATTCAATATAATTATCCATTGTCTTATGCTTATCTAAGTGATCTCTTGTGATATTAGTAAATATAGCACCATCAAAAAGTAATTCATTTAATCGATCAGAAAGCAATCTTTCAGATGAAACCTCCATTGAAACATAGTTACATTCAGCATTATAAAAATCATTAAGATATGAATATAATTCCTTAGGAAATGGCGTTGTATATTGAACTGATTTATGAAACTTTTTACATTCAATACCATTAGTGCCGATGTAGGCACAATTATCAAGAGTATTTATTATTTGATACACAATTGAAGATACTGTTGTTTTACCATCTGTGCCAGTTACACCAATAAGTTTTAGTTTTTTATCTACTTCATTATAAAAGATAGAAAGAGCCTTTGACATAGCTCTATTGGTATCTTTTACTTTAATAATTGGAACATTAACATCAACATCTTTTGAGGCAACAACAGCAACAGCACCATTTTCAACCGCCTTACTAGCATACAAATGGCCATCTGTTGTCAAACCTTCTATACAAAAAAATAAATAATTATTTTCTTTTGCTCTTGAATCTTCTTGAATTGATTCAATCAAAATCTCATGATTACAATCAAAAAAATCATTAAGCCTTTTCACTTCTTAATCCCTTTCTCCTCGTCTTGCTTGTTTTCTTGAATTCTTAATAGCTTCCGCTTTCGCTTTACGTCTTTTTATACCTGGTTTTTCATAATGTTCTCTCTTTTTAAATTCAGAAGGGATGCCACTTCTTGCAACTTTCTGTTTAAATTTTTTTAATGCGCCATCAACATTACCATTTCTAACAACAACATGAGTCATTTTAATCCCTCCCTTCTGTTCATTCTACAAAAGATTATACCATTTAAAATATAAATGTACAACTAAATTTTACATTGCTTATACTTCCAAATTTTATTAAAACATTACGCTCCATTATAAAATATGTATATTAGTTAATAAAAATGAATGATATTAAAAAATGCATAAAAATGCATCTTTTAATGAACTGTTATTAATTAAAATTCTCATGATTGTTCCACAATATCTGCCTAAAATTAATACTATACTTATTAATAATTGCGACATTAGGAAAGCAATAGGAATTAATATAATTAATAAGAAATAGTGATACCCATGACTAATCATTTTATTTAATATATTATAATGTGCACATTTTTTTATCATGTATTCTCCTTAAAGCTGAGCCAAAACTTCTACCTATATCTAATAGAATAATCATTCCCCTAACAAGCGAATTAATCATTACCCCAGAAAAATTTGCTCCACCATTTATTAATAATAATTCTTCGTCTTTTAACTCAATCATAAAACCTCCCTATCTATGACATCTTAACGGCCTTACAAAGCCATCAACAACACCAATTAAAAAAATAATCCCACTAACTACTTTAATAAATCCCCATGCACCAAATCCCCCATTTATATCCATAAGTTCTACATTAGTAAGTTCTTTCATTTAAGTCTCCTTTCATTTGATTATACTTATTATTAACTTCTATTTTTGTTACACTTCCGTTTTCAATATAAACCACCTTATCAAATAAATCTTTATTATCTATTCGATGTGTTACCAATAATATTGTTTTATTCCTTAATAAAGATAAAATATTTAATATTATGTTTCTTTCTAAATCATTATCCATTTCATTAAAAATCTCATCAAATAAGAATATCTTTTTTTTCTCAATAAGAGATCTAGCCATAATTATTCTTTGTCGTTCACCACCAGAAATATTAAAGGCATTTTCCTCAATTAACATATCATAATTTAATGGATTACTTTTATATATTTTGTCAACATACGTTAATTTAGTTATTTCTAAAAAACTTTGATAATCTATGCTTCTACCTAGCGTAATATTATTATAAATAGAATCAGCAAATAAACTTTCATGCTGCGATACATAACAAATGTTAGTTCTAATTGAATTTAATGAATAGTTATTGATATCTATGTCACCTAATAAAATAGTATTATTATTTACTTTATAATAACGCATCAATATCTTTAATAAAGTACTTTTACCATTCCCACTTGGGCCAACTATTAATATTTTTTCGCCCTCTTTAATCTCTAAATTAATATTATTAAGTATATTATCTTTATCATTGTACGAAAAAGTTAAATTCTTAATGTTTATAGACCCCACTAGATTATTGATAGTACGGTTATAATCTATTTCTAACTGTTCTTTATCCACTTCATATAACTCTAATATTCTTCTTAAAGTTATAATCATATATTTTATATTAGGTATCATATCTATAATATTTCTTAATGGCTCTGAAAAATAAAATAATAAAGCATTAAAACTAAGAAGCATTCCTAAAGTAATATCGTTTCTTATTACTAAAATACTACCGATTAACATTACTATAATAATACTGGTATGCTCTAATACATCTTTAATTGAAATGTGAATATTATGTAGATAATTAAAATAATATGATGCATCAAGATAATCATTATATTTTAGTTCAATATTATCAATTATGTTTTCATGAATATTAAGGCCTTTAACTGTTTCATAGTTGTTAATTGATTCTATTAAATATGATGAAATCATTGCTTCTTTTTCTTTAGCATTAATTATATATTTATCATATAATGGATTGAAAATAATACTGCTAATTAAATAAATTAAACCAAAGATTGTTGATATGAAAAATAAATTATGGTTCATTAAATATAATAATATACCTACTAGTATAATTAAAATAATATCAATAAATATTGCTAAAAATACTTTGCTGATAATATCTTTAATATGATTTAAATCATTTATTCTACTCATTATTTCGCCGGTTGTTCTATTTTTATAATAACAATAAGGAAGCATCACAATATGTTTGAAAATATCACTGAAAATATTTAAATCAATATTCTTATTAATATAAAGTAACATGTACTTTCTAAAATAATCATTGAAAACTTTAAATATTATAATTAATATAAAAATTAACGATACAATAAATAAATTATAAATTGATTTGCTGACTATTATTTCGTCTATTAAAATCTTTAAATAAAAAGAATTAATGATATTACTCACTGTAACAAATAATGAAAGAATAAAAATAATAATTAACTTTTTTATATGCCTAATAAATAACTCATATAAAAAATGTTGAATACTTACTGTGTTCTTATATCTCAATATCTTTTTTTCTGGATAAAAAATTAGTAAAGTTCCAGACCAAATCTTAGAAAATTCATCTATTGAATATTTTTTAATACCAGCATTTGGATCAGCAACAATAATAATTTTCCTTTTTTTATCTACTTTATGAATAACTATATAATGTTCATAAGATTTATTAATTACTACATGAGCAATGCAAGGCAGCAATATATTGCTACTAATTAAATTATTAATATCACCTTTAATTCCCTTAGCACTAAATCCCATTCCCTTAGCTACTTTAATCAAGTCATATGCTTTTGTTCCAAATTTATTAGTTTTAGTTAATATTCTTAATTTTTCTTTTGAAATATCACCATTATATACCTTTATAATAGTTAGTAACGCGGCTACACCACAATCCTTTAAACTATCTTGTCTTACAAAAACATATTTTCTAAACACATATGAATACCTCCCTACCTAATTAATTCTAAGGATTATTATATTATCCTTTAATTAATTAAATAAAAGAGACTAAATAAATTAGTCGTCTATATTACTATTATTTTTTTCATACAAAGTAATAGGTACAAATTGTGCCAACTCATTTTGTAATGAATTAATTATATTATCTTTTCCCTTAATAACTTGATTTAAGTCATTAATTTGTTCCTGTAATTTTTGGAAATCTTCATTGATTATTTCAACGATTGTATCCTTATATTCAACACCATATGTAAAACATATTGACTTTATAATGGCTTCCCAATAGTCTTTCTTTTTTAATAGATAATTATTTAAATCATTAACATTATCTAAGAAAAATAATTCTATTATATCGCCAGTTACTCCAACTGACCAAGAACCCCTTAATACTCCATACCAATCAAGATCATTTACTATATGAGTAAATTTATTGTTGGCTATTGTTCTTGTTACAATTAAGTCTTTTGAATATTTGCGAGAATATATTTTCCTTACACCGCCTAATGTACTAAATTCTCTTTGATAATGTGATTGAACTAAAGCGCCAATTTCTTTACAATTAGCAATAATTTCAGTCCCTATTCCACCACCAGCATTACAGTGTAATGATAAAAAATAATTGTATCCTTTAGCCTTTATCCCTCTTACATATGAACCACCAGCATTTATATCAGTAGTCCTACTATAACCTACTTCAAATCCTAACTCAGATAATCTATTACCAATATAAATAACAGCTTCTAAATTTAAATCTTTTTCTTTGTATCCGTTATGTACTAATCCAGGGTCATTTCCGCCATGACCAGCATCTAAATATATTTTTATATACCTATTCACCTCTCCTTCATGACACGCATTAGACATCTTCAAATAATTATTTTCTTCAAATTTACTTACATCTTTTTTTATTTCACTATTATCAATTTCTTTATTTTCATGAATATCTCCTCGTTGATCACCATTACCCTTTTCAGCCACACTAAAAAACGGCTTGTCAAATATCATCTGTTTAATTATTTGATGAATTAAAACTGCCACTCCTGTAATTAAGGTTCCTTGAATTATAGCAATAGCAACACTTTGAATATTATAAACACTATATATATCAAGTGATAAAACTATGGCAATTATTAATAAAGTTAATGGAATGTATTTATTATTGAACCAAATAAAACTTTTTAACAACACTCCTATTATATATATTATTGGTATTAGTATAGAATTTGATAGATTAATATAATTAATAATATTTTCTATAATATATTCCCCACCTTTCATTACTAACAATTATCAGTACTTATGACCATTATATGCTTATCATTTTAGGTGGTGATATTATATATAAAAATAAAAACCTCTAATTAAAGAGGTTTAAAATACAAAGTGGCGTCCTGGGAGAGATTCGAACCCCCGACCGATGCCTTAGAAGGGCATTGCTCTATCCAGCTGAGCTACCAGGACAAATCAAAATACATTTAACAAATGCATTTTGATTATACAATATTTCTTGTTATTAATCAACGTTTTTTATTACAGTTTTAATTATTTCTTCATTAACACTAAAAATTACAGTATCAACATTATAATTAGCAAATACCGAATAAGCAATACAATAACTTACTTCCTCTAAAATATTTCTTTCCTTTATATCTGCTAAAATATAATCGTTAAAATGTAATATAAACTTATTATCTTGTTGTTCATAATTTAATAATCTAGACTTAGTACTTAAAAAACTCATTAGGTTTGGTTCATATACTGGGCCAAGTGATAATTCATCAATAATAATTTTTATTTTTTCTCTTGAGTCATTTATATACTTAGTTACAGGTACATAATAACTATGATTATGATACTTATTTAAGTAATATATCGTTACTTTAGTAATATCTTTAATGTTTTTAAGATTATATAGTTTATTAATGCCAAAAGTTCTATCAAGCGCTCCTATTAAAACAATATTAGTTTTAGGCAATATATTTAAAGGCTCCTTTTCCACACTAATTAATACTTTATCAACACCATCAATGCTAGTTAACGTATAAACTATAGCTTCTATCATTTTTTCTTCATACTCTTTCTTTATTTCTAATAGTTGCTTAGAAAAATCAACTTCAATTACTCCATTATTATAATTAATACTATTTATTTTAGTCCTAAATGGAATAATTGGTCTTAATCCCATAGGAATGCTATTTTCTCTTTTATTTCTAACAATTAGTATTTCTAGTAATTCCCTAGCTTTAGCCTCAATCGTTTTAGCATTAGCAGAAATTAACATATTTGTTTTGGCAATATAATTATTAGTATCTAATAAATATATTACCTCACCTCTTTCGTCAACATTTATATACTCTAATTGTTGCCTTCTTAGAAGGGATAGACTATATTGGTTTTCTTTTGGAATAATATATACCATTAATAATAAAAATAATGTAACAAATGTAACAAAGGCGAATTTAAATGATATACTTTTTAACATTTATTTCATCTCCTATCAATAAAATAGTATGAAAAAAGTCGTAATGATATACGACTTATAATATTATTTCTCCAAGTTTTAGAAGTTCAACTACCGCTTGTGCTCTGCCCTTAACACCTAGTTTCTGTATTACATTTGATATATGATTTCTCACAGTTTTCTCACTTATATTTAAATCAGAAGCGATTTCCTTAGTTGACTTATTTAATACTAGTAGATTAAAGACTTCACGTTCTCTTTTAGTTAGTATTCCCTTACTCATCAAAATTTCCCTCACTTTCTTCAAGATGAAGTGGTTTATATCTATTCATAATATTGTATGAAAAAAATATATTTTAGTGAGAGAATTAGCCTATTAAACAATAAGTCTTATTATATGTATCAACCTTTAAATTTAACAGATATATACATTTTGGTATCAAACTCTGCTTGAATACTTCTCATTATATCATTAGCAAGTGAATAATTATGATTTTTACATGCCACTACTACCTTAATATGACTATTTTCAATTTTAACAAATACATCTTTCTTAATCTCATCTTTAATCTTCTTTTCTAATTTTTCTTCTTGGCCTTTAATAATATTTAAATACTTAATTTGCTCATAAGCATTATTTTTTTCTTCAATTGTCGTTTCTATATTAGTTAAAACTAAGTGCAAATCTTTTATATTTGACATCACTTTATCTAAAGCAGAAACTCTTAATGATGCTAAATAATCGCTTTCTATTATTTCAACATTAGTAATTTTATCATCTGTTTTATTTTTATCATCCATATATCTTTGATTATTAGTAAGCAATAATTCATTTGGCATTGTAATATAATATATACTTAATACTAATACTAAACTAATTAGTGTCAAAAACCATAAGCCTTGTTTATTAATCATAACATCCCCTCCAATATTTATATTAAATTATATTGACCTATGTTTAATTTATTACAAAAAAAAATACAAAGAATATTTACTTTTGTATTTTTATGCCCTTGAAACATACTTTCCATCATATGTAGATACAATAATTATTTCATCTTGTTCAATAAATAATGGAACCTTCGCTACTAATCCAGTTTCTAAGGAAGCATCTTTATAAGCATTACTTGATGTATTGCCTCTTGTAGCTGTTTCCGTTCTAACTACTTTTAACTCTATCTTATCAGGTAATATAATTTCTAATATTTCGCCTTCAAAAGAAATTATTTCTATTTCTAAATTTTCCTTTAGGAAAACTATTTTATCACCAATTATATTTTTATTTAATTCAATTTGTTCATAATCATCCATATTCATGAAATAATATATATCGCCTGTTGAATATAAAAATTGCATTGGCCTTTTTTCAACATGAGCTTTTTCTAATTTAATACCTGCAGTAAATGTATGGTCAATAATAGCTCCTGTACGTAAATTTTTTAATTTACTACGAACAAATGCAGGTCCTTTGCCTGGTTTAACGTGTTGAAATTCTAATACCTGATAAATGCTATTATTAAAATTTATTGTAACACCTGTTTTGAAGTCATTAACATTTATCATTTGATTTTCTCCTTATTATATATTAATTTTACTATTTCTTTTCTTTGTGATTAGTATTTTTTCTACATCTAGCACAAAATTTCTTTAATTCTACTCGGTCTGGATCATTCTTTTTATTTTTGGCAGTTCTGTAATTTTCTTCCTTACATTCCGCACAAATTAATGTTATTCTTTCACGCATATTCAATACCTCCTTCGCAATCTATTTCCAATTATATCAAATTATTGATAAATTTCAAAGAATTTATTTGAAACTCTTACTGAAATTCTCCTGTTAACCTGGGTTCTAAAACTAATATTACTATTTGGATGACTAACATCTGGGGAAACTACAGTAATAGTCATCTTGGGGTCATCATATGGTGCATACCCTGCAAAAGTACTACTAATAGTTTCAGTGTCAATTATACCATCACCATTAGTGTCTATAAAACTTTGTGAAGTGCCTGTTTTCCCTGCAGGTCTTGGAGCATTACCCATATATCTAATGCCTAAAGGCCCTTTCATCACTGCCTTAAATCCTTCTTGAACTCTAAACATATATTTATCCTCAATATCAACCTTATTAAGCACATTAGGAACTGATTGTTTTATCATTCTATTTAATTTAACATCATTAGTTGGTGAATATACTTCTTTTAGTAAATATGGTGCTAAACGATAAGAATTATTCGCAATAGTGCTTATATACTGGCTTAATTGAATAGGAGTATAATTATCATACTGTCCCATACTAAAATCTAATAAGTGACCTGATAATCTACTACTACCTTTGTATCCTGTGCTTTCTACTGGTAAATCAATACCAGTTTTGATGCCTAGTCCAAATTGTTCATAAAAATCACGATATTTATCAAAAGCAATAGGTTCAATAAATAGTGGGCGATTTTGACTGTATACGCCATTACCTAAAGCAATGGCTATTTTAAATTGATAAACGTTAGATGACCATATTAATGCATCTATATCATTAATTAAACCTAGATTACGCCATGAACACTTTGGAGGGGTATCTTTAATTCTTATACATTCATCAAAAAATTTATCACCAATATCAATAATATCATATTTATAACCAATCAACATTGAAGCCCCTTTAATTACTGAACCAACTGTAACTGGTGTAGTAAAAATACCAGGTGTATAATCATATACTACATATTCATCATTTATTTTTATTACTTGTTTACCAGCCATTGCTAATATTTCACCAGTTTTAGGGTCTGTGATAACCACAAAGGAGCGATTATAATGCTCTGTGTTAGGTTCTTTTTTAGCCTTTAATATTTCTTCAACTATTATTTTCTCTACTTCCTGTTGTAAATTTATATCAATTGTTAAAACAATATCATTACCTCTTCTACCCTCACTAATTAATTGATGACTATTATTAGATAAAACTTTATATTTTGGTTTTACACCCCTTAATATACTTTCATACTGATATTCTAAATAACTAATACCAACCCTATCATTTAAACTATACCCCTTCGCTAAATAATAATTTTTCAATTCAAGCGGAATACCTTGTCTTTCACTCGACACATTGCCTAATATAGTTCTAAAAGTATCATTATAAGGGTAATATCTTTCCCAATCTAATTTAGTATTAAAACCTCTATATTTATAAATGTTTTCAGATATAATTGCATATTCATTATCGGTAACATCTTCATTTTTTATTATTTTTTTATCAAAATAATAGCCTTGATTCATTAAAAAATATACATAAGCCGCTTCCTTATCAAGTTCATTATATATTGCTAAATCATTATCAGTAATTCTTTCTAATGTTAATCTCCTAATATCAATATTTGTTAATTTTCTTTCTCTTAGTAGTTGCCATTCTTCTTCAGTTATTTTATTTCTTCCTAAATCGCGATTATTAATTAACCAAAATTCTTTTAAATTAAGTGTAGTTAAACGGTGATACGGTAGTTCTATTACGGCAGCTATTTGATATGCTAATTTTATTTCATCATTAACTCTTATACCTCGTGGTTTTTTATAATATATAGTTTTAATCGGCTTGTTATCAACAATAATATTATGATTACGATCATAAATTCTGCCCCTTGGGGCAGATGAACCATAAATTACTCTTTCACTTAATAAAGATAAATTTCTTAAGTGTAAATCAAGGCCAATTATTTGAAGATTATATAATCTTATTACAAAAATCAAAAATAAAATTATCATCATTATTGATAAGATATTGTATCTTTTATCAATGATTTCTTTTAAAGAACGCATTGGTTTATATTTAGTATACTTAATTTTATATGGCATGCTCCTAACCTCCTTTCTATATATTTCATATATATAATATTATAAAGTTATACATGGAATTTATCACATACATTTTAAATTTAATCATATCATATATTAGAGGTGGTAGCATGAAGGAATTTTTAATTCAAGAATATATAAAGAAATTAACTAGCGAAGAAATAAAAACATTTGCTAAAAAAGAAGGAATAACAATAGATGATGAAGAAACAAATATAATATATAATTATATAAAAGAGTATTGGAGAACATTATTGCATGGTAATCCAAGGACAATATTACAAGAATTAAAATTAAAATTAAATAATGACTCGTATGCAAAAATTGAAAAATTATATGAAAAATTTAAAGATAGAATAAATTAGTATTATTCTTTTTTTTGATAATAATTTCTAATATCATTAAATAAATTAGTATTTAATTTTTTATTTTTAATCATCTCTATCTCGAATTTATATGGTGGATATAATTTATTAGCTGATGATTCACTATTAGTTATATATGGAGTTTCTAATATTTTAGGAATATGTTTTATTTTAGAATGATATATTATTTTAATTAATACATTAAAATCAATA
>DBNY01000041.1 GCA_002299475.1 Caryophanales bacterium UBA660
AGATAGCAACGAATTATCATTTAAGTACAGCAGGAACAATAAATATAAGGTTTTTAAGAGGACTAAGTAAAATAGCAGCAGATGGCTCAACAGTAGTAAGTACAGCAACATATAGTGGAAGTAGTCAGACTAACTTTATTGAACACCCTGGATTTAACTTTGGAAACCAAAAAGTATCAGGCATATGGGTAGCCAAGTTTGAACCAACAGCAGTTGAGGGTGTCGCTAATGGATTTACCGCAGATGGTTCATGTCCGATAGTCGGAGATAACGTAACCACCAAAACAGTAAGAATAGTTCCAAATGCAACATCGTGGCGATGTATAACAATAGGCAATATGTTTACTGTAATTAGAAACATGGAAACAAACGCCGTATATGGATGGGGAACAACTGGTGCTGGTATAGATACTCACATGATGAAAAATAGTGAATGGGGAGCAGTAGCATACTTATCAAAATCAAATAGAGGAAAAGACGCAATAGAAGTATGGATAAACCCAAATCAAAACTATACAACAGGATGTGCTGGAACAAGTGCATCAGCAGTAGCAACGACAGCATGTGAACAACACCATACAACAAACGGAGTACAAGCATCAACAAATGGCAATATAACTGGCGTATATGATATGTCCGGTGGAACATGGGAATTTATTGCAGCATACGTGAACAACGGCCATGTAACCTTAGGAAATGGAACAAATATAATAAATAGCCCTCCCCAATATAGAGAAGTATATAGCGGGGGTTCCCCAGATGATTCATCTAATAATTATATCTTAACGGCAAGCATTAAGGGGAATGCTGTATGGGAAACTAGTAGTAATGGAATAGGTACGGAATTAGGATGGTTTAGTGATTATACTTTGATGCCCCGAACTGATGCTCCTTGGTTTATTCGTGGAGGCGGCGGGTGGGGCGGCGGCACCTATGCAGGTCCATTCAATTTCAATGGCGCGGATGGGCAACCGGGGAGTCGACGAACTTTCCGTCCAGTCCTCATAGTCGGCGCTGGATTTTAATAAAATAATCCATTGTAAAAAGCAAAAAAATGACTTAAATGACTTAAGTTATTTTTTTATCTTATAGGAAAGTGCATTCCAGCCTAAAAAAGAACAAAAAGGAAACCCAACACGACAAAAAGAGTGTGGGTTTTTAAAAACACTATACATTTAAATTAATTAATTTTCTTTATATATGTCATTTTCACAGTTGAAAGTATCAATGATATTAGTTCTCATAACATCACACCTTCAGTTATTATTCATACATTTATTTTACCACAAAACAAAAACAGCCCTTAGGCCGGCGAAATTTATTTCATTTTTTTTATAACTAATATACATGGTATAATATTTACAGAAGTAATTATCAAATTTAAGGAGGTGTTTAAAATGAAGCCGATGAAAAATTATGATAACTCATATAATGAATTCCTACTTTATAAAGATGATAATAATAATGTTAAAGTAGAAGTTTATATAATGAGCGAAACCATTTGGTTAACACAGTCTAAAATGGCTGAATTATTTGGTGTTGGAATACCTGCTATAAATAAACACTTAAATAATATTTTTAGCGAAGGAGAATTAACAAAAAATTTAACTGTTTCCAAAATGGAAATAGTTCAAAAAGAAGGAAAAAGATCTGTAAAAAGAGAAGTTGAATTTTATAATCTTGATGCTATTATTGCAGTTGGTTATCGCGTTAATTCTAAAAAAGCTACGATGTTTAGAATATGGGCAACTAAAGTGTTAAAAGAATATATGATAAAAGGTTTTGCTATGGATGATGAAAGACTTAAAAATCCTAATAATATATTTGGGCAAGATTACTTTGAAGAGCAACTAAATAGAATTAGAGATATAAGGTCAAGTGAAAGAAGATTTTATCAAAAAATTACAGATATTTATGCACAGTGTAGTGCTGATTACGAACCTAATAGTGATTTAACTTATACATTTTATAAAACGGTTCAAAACAAATTACATTTTGCGATAACAGGTAAAACTGCAGCTGAAATAATTCGTGTTAGAGTAGATTCTAATAAACCTAATATGGGATTAACAAGTTGGAAGAATGCACCAAAAGGGAGGATTAGAAAAGAAGATGTAGTAGTCGCTAAAAACTATTTAAATGAAAAAGAATTAGATAAGTTAAATAGAATTGTTACTATGTATTTGGATTATGCTGAAATGCAAGCAGAAAATAGGGTCGTTATGAATATGAAAGATTGGATTGAAAAACTAAATGCCTTCTTAAATTTTAATCAACTGGATATACTAAATGATTCTGGAAAGATTTCACATGAAGTTGCCGAAAGATTAGCAATTAAAGAATTTGAAAAATATAATATTATTCAAGATAAAAGTTGTATTTCAGATTTTGATAGGATGGTTGATAAATATTTGAAAGGAGAAGAATAAGTATGACTAAAGTTTTAACTTTTAAAGTAGAAGTAGAAGAACTAGAAAGTAAAATTTGGAGAGTAATTGAAATAATTGATAGTAAGACAGTAGCAGACCTTGCTTATACCATATTAGCAACTTTTGATTCTTTAGCATATCATTTATATAATATAAAACATGGTAAAGATAGATATGATTGTATGATTGCTATGGAAGATTATTATGGTAAAGAAAAGTTAATTGATGCAGATATAATCAAATTATCTAAAGTAAATTTTTTTAAAGATAATAAAATGGTTATGGAATATGATTATGGTTCAACTATAACTTTTATAATTACTTATATATCAAGTAGAGATTTAGAAAAAGGCAATGGGAGACATTATCCATATATCATTGATGGTCAAGGAAGAGGAATAGTAGATGATTTATCTATTTATGAATTAGTGAATATAGTCAATGATATTGATAAAAAAGGTAGAGCAGTTCATAATTTCACATCTGGATATGAAAGAACTATAAAATATGATTATAGAGATTATGATATTAAAATAGATAATGATTTATTAAAGAGTGAAATTGAACATATTAAAGCTGGTTATGAGGGATATGAGGAGTAACTAAAAGTGTGTAGGCAAAACTTACACACTTTTAGTTTAAAATAATACTTTATGACGAGAAAATTTTTTGTAGTAGGCAAGAAAATGCAACATACTTTTTTGCAGTAAAACGTATAGAATTGTTTTACTGCATATCTATTTAAGCATTTGCTTGGGTTCATGCTACAAAAAGGAAATTGGAATAAATATTTAAATAATCTTTTTGTTTAATAAAGAGTTGGGGTGTTTTTTTGGATGAATTATTATTAATAATATAAGGCATAGTCCAAAAACAATCCAACACCATAATGGGATGGAAAGTATAAATTTTATACCAACAATAATTAGAGATAATATAAACCAGCATGTTATGAAAATAAATATTCTTATTGTCCAGTGTAAAATTGAACCTATGGCACCAAAAATTTCTATTTCTACAACTAATATAAATGCAACCTTATATGCAATTATTCCTATTATTCCCATTATAAGGTAATCAATAATTGGATTGTTTGAAATTTCTAGTGGTGATGTTGAAATTTCAAAAATAATACTCATGATTTCTCTCATAACTCCTCCTCCTTGTCAATAAAATAGAGCATATTCCACTATTAAAATGAAATTCAATCTAGTGTGAAATATATTATGTCAAATATTTAACTAAATCAAAGCTCACTTGAAAAAGCAAGTTCCATTCTAGGGTGGAACTTGCTTTTTCATTTAACTCTGCCAGCATTTTTTTCCTTATAAAATAAAGAAAAAGTATTAGGGTAGATGGCAATATCTTATCCTGTTTTTCTTTTTTTATGTAAAAAGCAAAAAAACTCTTTACAAAAATGTTATTCAATAGTAATATAGTGGTAGGCAGTGGTGAAAAGTGGGGGATTAATATGTTTATGGGTGAATATCATCATAATATTGATGATAAAGGAAGATTGATTATACCTTCAAAATTTAGAGATGAATTAGGTGAACAATTTATTGTTACAAGAGGGTTAGATGCTTGCTTATTTGTTTATCCTATGAATGAATGGAATCAAATAATATCTAAATTAAAACAACTTCCTTTTACTAAAAAAGACGCCCGTAGTTTCATGAGATTCTTCCTATCTGGTGCTACTGTATGTGACTTTGACAAACAAGGTCGAGTAAATGTTACCTCCCCATTGATTGAATACGCCGATATAAACAAAGAATGTGTTGTAATCGGCGTAAACGATCGCTTAGAGATTTGGTCTAAATCTAATTGGGAAAACTTTTTAAATGCCAATGAAGCTAATCTATCAGATATCGCCGAAGATTTATTTAATCTAGGAAGCAATATTGAATAGGTAATTAAATGCATAAAAGTGTTTTATTAGAAGAGGCAGTTAATTATTTAAATATTATAGAAGAAGGCATTTATGTAGATTGTACATTGGGTTATGGAGGTCACAGTAGGGAAATATTAAAGCGAATTAAAAGGGGTCAACTATTCGCCTTTGATCAAGATAGTGATGCTATCGTGTATAGCAAAAATGAATTAAAAAAAATATCTAGTAATTTTCAAATTATTAAAAGTAATTTTGTAAATTTACAAGAGGAATTAAATAGTAGAAATATATATAAAGTAGATGGTATTTTATTTGACTTAGGTGTATCGAGCCCTCAACTTGATGTTAAAGAACGAGGCTTTAGTTATCATAATGAAGCTAAATTAGATATGAGGATGGATAATGAAAGTAATTTTTCCGCCTATAATCTTATAAATGAATATTCATTAGAAAAATTAGTTGATATTTTCTTTAGATATGGTGAAGAAGCATATGCTAAAAATATAGCTAAAAACATAATTAAATATCGAGAAACTAAAGAAATTAAAACGACATTAGAATTAGTGGATATTATTAAAAAATCAGTACCAGAAAAAAGAAAAAGATTAGAACATCCTGCCCGTAAAGTATTTCAAGCAATTAGAATAGAAGTGAATAAGGAACTTGAAATATTAGAAAGTAGTTTAATCCAGGCGATTGACCTATTAAATCCCAAGGGTAGATTGTGCGTTATAACATTTCATTCATTAGAAGATAGAATTTGTAAACAATTATTTAAAAAACATAGTGAAATAAATAATATAGTTAAAGGTCTACCTAATATACCTGATGAGTACAGGCCTTTAATTAAATTAATTAATAGAAAAGTAATAGAACCAAGTGAGGTTGAATTGTTAGAAAACAAAAGAGCACGTTCAGCTAAACTTAGAGTAATCGAAAAAATCTAAAGATGATGAAAAGGAAATAATAATATGAAGGTGAATAAGGTTAGAAAATTTAAATTATTTAGAATAGAGAAATTACTATATATAATCGTAGTATGTATAGTGTTGTTTTCTCCGGTTGCCATCGTTTTTAGCAAGGCGACTTTATCAAAGTTAAATATTGAAGTTGAACGTCTTAAAAAACAAGTGGATAACCAAGAAAGCAGAAATCAAAGTTTATCTATGAAAGTTAATGAATTATCATCTTTAGAAAATATTCAAATGATTGCTGAAAATATGGGTTTAAGGTATAATAACGATAATATTAGAATAATTAGTCATTAATTAAGTAGGTGTAATAATGAAAAAAGGACAAAATAACAAGATTAAAATTAATCCATTAATATTGATTATGTCCTTTTTATTATTGTGTAGTATTTGTATAAGAATGGTACAAGTATCTCTTTTTACAACGATTGATGGTGTTAATTTACAAAGATTAGCTAGTTCAAGAACCACCAAAACAGATGTTTTACCTGCAACAAGGGGAAATATATATGATATAGATGGTAATGTATTAGCGCAAAATATATCATCTTATACAGTAATAGCATATTTAGACCCAAAACGAAGTGAAAACCAAAGCAGATTATTTCATGTGGCTGATAAAAAGACAACGGCTGAGAAATTAGCCCCTATTTTAAATATGGAAGTTTCTAATATTGAAAATTTATTAAACAGGCAAAATGTTACGCAGGTAGAATTGGGACCTGGCGGAAGAGGCATTACGGTTTTAACTAAAGAAAGAATAGTCGAATTACGATTGCCAGGAATTGATTTTATTGAAACGCAAAGAAGATATTACCCTAATGGAAGATTTTTATCTTATGTTATCGGTTATGCAAAAAGTAATGAGAAAAAGGAAATAATCGGTGAATTAGGGATTGAAGGGTTATATAATGAAGACTTAAAAGGAGTAGATGGGTTTTTAGAATTTCAAAGAGATAGAAAAGGATATCGAATACCTAATACTAAAGAAATTAGAATTGATCCAATTGATGGCAAAGATATATACTTAACTATTAATCATAATATTCAGTTATTTGTTGAAAGAGTTTTAGCAGAAAGTTATACCCAGTTTAGTCCTGAGTGGATACTAATGGTTGTTGCTGACGCTAAAGATGGAAAAATATTAGCATCATCTTCCTATCCTTCATTCGATCCTAATATAAGAGATTTAACTAATTATCTAGATCCTGTTGTATCATATGCTTTTGAACCTGGTTCAACTATGAAAACATATACGTATATGGCAGCAATGGAAAGTAATAAATATAATGGTAGTGATACCTTCTTATCTGGTAATATTGCAATAGGCCAAGATACTATTAGAGAATGGAATGTTAAGGGATGGGGTACTATAACCTATGATCAAGGGTTTGCTTTATCTTCTAATGTTGGAATTGCAAGATTAGTGCAAGAATATATTAATGCCCAAATATTAAGAGATTATTTTGCCAAATTAGGGTTTGGCAGAAGAACTGATATTGGGTTGCCAAAAGAAGCAGAAGGTAAAATGACATTTAGATACCCTATTGAAATAGTAACTGCTGGCTTTGGTCAAGGAATAACCACAACAGCTATTCAACATATTCAAGCTTTAACAGCAATATCTAATAATGGTATTATGCTTAAGCCATATATTATAGATAAAATTATTGATCCAAATACTGATGAAATTATATTACAAGGATCTAAACAAGAATTAGGAAGGGTAGCAAGTCAATCAACAGTAGATAAAATAAAAGAGTTAATGTATGAAGTTATTCATAATGATATGGAAACAGGCACTGGGTTTCCATTTAAAGTAGAAGGTTTAGATATTATTGCTAAGACAGGAACTTCTCAAATTGCTGATGGTAGGGGGGGTTATTTAACTGGAAGGCAAAATGTAATTAGATCATTTGCAGGAATGTACCCTAAAGATGATCCGCAAGTAATTATATATGCTGCAGTAAAAAAACCATTGAATGGTTCGGTTCGTTCTATTTCTATCCCTGTTAAAACCGTAGCTGAAAATGTAGCAAAGTATTTAAATATATTTCCTAACGAAAATAATATTGAGGATATTACAAATTATAATCTGCCCTCATTTGTTAACAAAAATTTAAGTGATGTTGTTAAAGAACTAAATAACTATAAAATTCCTATAATTAAATTAGGCAATGGGAATAAAGTAATAAATCAATATCCATTACCTGGTGTAACTATTTCTAGTAAAGATAAGATATTTATTGTGACAAATGATTTAAATATTAGAATGCCTAATATTATTGGTTGGTCTAGTAGAGAAGTTAGTACTTTAATAAACATTTTAAATCTTGATTATGAGCTAGATGGATATGGTTTTGTCGTAAGTCAAAGTATTTCAAAAGACGCTTTAATAACTGAAAAAAGTAAGTTATTAGTAGGTCTAAAACCTAAATTTAATTTGAAAGAGAACTGAAGTTATATTTCTATATAGTATTTAATGAATACTTTAGTAAATCTTTTACTAAAAATATTAAAATGAGGCATTAATAATAATGTCTTTTTTTCTTCTTTATAACATATTATTTCTTAAGGTGGTATTATGTTTTTAAATAGAATAGATAAAAGAATAAGAATAATAATGGTAGTATTATTTCTTTTCTTTTCATTTATCATAATTAGAGTTGGTTATATTCAAATTATCGAATATGAAAAGTTAAATAAATTAGCAACAAATTTATGGAATAGGAATCTTCCAATCGCTGCTAATCGAGGTATCATTTACGACCGTAATGGTATAGAATTAGCAACCAATCTTACTACAACCAGTTTAGTATTTATTCCTAATCAGATAAAAGATAAGGAAAAAGTAGCTATGGAAATATCAAAAATATTAGGTGTTCCATATGAGGAAATGTTAAGGCATGTTACTAAAAAAGTATCAATTGAAAGGGTTCATCCAGAAGGAAGGCAACTAAGTTATGAGATAGCTGATAAAATAAATGATTTGAATTTTGATGGTGTTTATTTAGTTAAAGAGGCTAAAAGATATTATCCATTTGATATAATGCTTGCTCATGTTTTAGGTTTTGTAGGTATCGATAATACAGGGTTGAGTGGAATTGAGCTTCAATATGATGAATATTTAACTGGTGAAGATGGTGCTATTAAATATTTTTCTGATGCTAAGGGTAATAGGCTAAAACTTAATGAAATATATGTAAGACCTCAAAATGGTATTAATATAATGCTTACAATTGATTACCATATTCAAAAATCAGTTGAAAGAGAACTTGATAATGTTATGGCAAAGTATAATCCTGATAATGCCTTAGCTATTGTAATGGACCCAAATAATGGTGAAATTTTAGCTATGGCATCTAGACCAACTTTTTCTCCGAATAATTATAAAAATTATTCAAGTGAGGTAATTAATAGAAACTTGCCGATATGGATGACATATGAGCCTGGTTCAACCTTCAAAATAGTCACTTTTGCAACAGCAATTGAAAAAAAGAAAGTTGATATATTTACTGATACATTTTATGATGCAGGGTATAGAATTGTAGAAAATGCTAGAATAAGATGTTGGAAAAAAGATGGCCATGGGTTGCAAACATTCTTACAAGTATTAGAAAATTCTTGTAACCCTGGGTTTGTTGAATTAGGTGAACGTTTAGGAAAAGAAACGTTATTTAAGTATTTAAATTTATTTGGATTTGGTGAGAAAACAGGCATTGATTTAACTGGTGAAGCAAAGGGTATTATCTTTTCGCATAATCAAGTTGGTCCAATTGAACTTGCTACAACCGCTTTTGGTCAGGGTGTGTCAGTAACTCCTATTCAACAAGTTAATGCGATAAATGCAACTATTAATGGCGGTTACTTATTAAGACCATATATAGTAAAAAGATTCTTAGAACCAGAAACAAACGCTATAATTAAGGAAAATGAGAAACAAATCGTAAGAAAAATTATCAGTCATGAAACAAGTGAACTTGTAAAATATGCTTTAGAAAGTGTTGTAAGTAATGGTACAGGAAGAACTGCATATGTTGAAGAATATCGCGTTGGAGGTAAAACTGGTACTGCTCAAAAAGTAAAAGATGGCCGATACATGGATAGCAACTTTATAATGTCCTTTGTAGCAACAATGCCCGCTAATAAGCCGGAGGCAGTACTATATATAGCACTTGATAATCCTAAAAATGTCGCTCAACTTGCTAGTATTGCTGTAACGCCAACTGCTAAAAAAATAATAATAGATATAATAAAGAATTTGAATATTAGCAAAGATGATAGTGGGTTAGGCAAAAACTACCAACCATTTGAAAAGAAATATTACGAAGTACCCAGTGTTGTTGGCATGCAAGTAAGTGATGCAATGCTTTTGCTTAGGAAATTTCAAGTTGAGTTTGCAGGCAGTGGTAAAAAGATAATTGAGCAGTCTCCTAGGGCTAAGGAACGTTTAATATCTGGTGGCACAATTAGGTTATTATTAGGTAATTAAATAATATAAAATATAGAAATAATATAAAATATAGAAATAATATAAAATATAGAAAAATATGTAAAAATTGTCAAGAATATAGTATAATATTGGCATGTAAACAATTAAATCTAAGAGGTGAAAAATATGTTAATTTTAGCTAAATCAGTATTTGCAATGATGATTGGGTTTTCTTTAGCAACAGTGTTGGGATTATTTATAATTCCTATTTTAAAACAAATGAAGGTTGGGCAACGTATTAGTATTTATCTTGCTGATGCTCATCGAAAGAAAGCGGGCACTCCAACAATGGGGGGGTTAATATTCATTATATCAACTCTTATCGCTATTTTTGTTTTAATCTTATTTGATAAACTTACTCTTACTGATAATTTATTGATAGTTTTGGTTGTTTTTATTGGATATGCAATATTAGGATTTTTAGATGATTACTTAAGTATTAAAAGAAAAAATAATGAAGGACTTACTACTAGGCAAAAATTATTTGGTCAGGTATTAATCGCTTTAATATTCTTCTATATATTAGTGGCAAGTGGAGCAGAACCTATTATTTGGATTTATACATTAAATATTAGAATTAATTTAGGGTGGTTATATGGAGTATTTATTTTACTTATGTTAGTCGGCATGTCTAATGCTGTCAATATTACAGATGGTCTTGATGGTCTTGCGGGGGGATTATCTACTATTGCTTTTTTAACATTGGGTATTATATCATGGGGCGCAGGGTGGATTGCTGGCAATGAATCACTTGCTATTTTCTCTTTTGTATTATCTGGAGCAATATTGGGTTTCTTAGTTTATAATTCTAATCCGGCAAAGGTTTTTATGGGTGATACGGGTGCTTTGTGTTTAGGGGCTACTTTAGCGTCTATTGCTATTCTTACACGATATGAACTAACTCTTTTAATAATAAGTGGTGTATTTATTATTGAAACTTTAAGTGTCATTATTCAGATTATATCAGTGAAACTTACAAAGAAAAAAGTCTTTTTAATGTCACCGCTCCATCATCATTTTGAAAAGTTAGGTTGGCAGGAAAGAGATATTGTAAAACTATTTTGGATAGTAGGACTTATGTTATCGATGCTATCGCTTACATTTGGAGTATGGATATAAAATTAAAGATAAAGGTGGTATAATGAATCACAAAAAAATGGATATGATTTTATTTGTCGCCGTAATAGTCTTAGTTATATTTGGAATAATAATGATATATTCATCATCATCTATATGGGCTTTATATAAATACGATGATGCATTTAAGTATGTAAAGGCTCAAAGTTTATTTTTTATAATAGGAACCTTAGGATTAATCATAATATCAAAGATACCATATACGAATTACTATGATAGAGCAAACATTATATTAGGTGTTTGTTTTTTGTTGTTAGTTCTAGTTCTTATCCCAGGTATTGGTATTATTAGAAATGGTTCTAGAAGTTGGTTCGGTATTGGTTCTTTCGGCATTCAGCCAAGTGAATTTATTAAATTAGGATTAATTATTTTTACATCCAGATATTTAAGTAAAAATGATAGAGAAATTAAAAATATTTTTACTGGAGTTGTTCCAATCTTTGTAATTACTATCTTAGCATTTATTTTAGTAATGTTACAACCCGATTTTGGCACTGCTATGGTCATCATCACTTCTATTGTTGTATTGCTTTTTATATCAGGGGTTGATTTCAAATTTTTTATTAATATAGCTATGTTAGGTTTAATAAGTGTAGTAGGACTTATTAGTATAGCGCCATATCGTTTAATGCGTATCATTTCTTTTTTAAACCCATGGAATGATCCTTTAGGTAGTGGTTTCCAAATTATTCAATCTTTATTTGCTATAGGGCCTGGTGGTTTATTAGGATTAGGATTTGGTAATTCTATTCAAAAATATTTTTATTTACCTGAACCACAAACTGATTTTATCTTCGCCATTATTAGTGAAGAATTTGGTTTTATGGGAATATTAATAATTAGTTTTCTTTTTGGTATTATTCTATATAGAAGCATTATGATTGCATTAAAAATAAACGATTCATTTGCAAAATATTTATGTTTTGGAATTATATTTCAAATAATATTTCAGGCTTTACTTAATTTAATGGTAGTAGTGGGACTAGTGCCTGTAACAGGGATTACATTACCGTTTTTAAGCTATGGTGGCTCTAGTTTATTAATTACCTTAGCTGGTATTGGGATTATTTTAAATGTAAGTAGACATCAATAAAGATGTCAAATTTTCAAATTTTAAATTATATCTATGATATAATTGATAAAGGATGTGATTTCATGAGAGTAATTGTTACTGCTGGTGGTACAGGTGGACATATATACCCTGCAATTGCTATTATAAATAAAATTAAAGCAAAAGAAACTAATAGTGAAATTCTTTACGTAGGAACGCATAATCGTATGGAAAAAGATATTATTCCTGAATTTGATATTAATTATATGGCTCTTGAAATGACTGGCTTAAAAAGAAAGATATCTTTTGATAATGTAAGAACTATTATTAATTTCTTTAAAGCAATAAGAAAAGCTAAAAAAATAATTAAAGATTTTAATCCTGATATTGTTATTGGATTAGGGGGATATGTTACTGCCCCAGTTATTTATAGTGCTAAAAAATCAGGCTACAAAACTTTGATTCATGAACAAAATATTATACCAGGATTAGCTAATAAATTTTTAAGTCGATATGCTGATAAAATTGCTATTTCTTTATTTGGTTCAAGCAAATATTTTCCTAAACACAAGGTTGTATTTACTGGCAATCCTTGTAGTGAAGAAGCAATAAATAAAAAAGCAATTGATAAAAAATTATTAGGATTATCCACTAATAAGAAATTATTACTTATTGTATTAGGTTCATTAGGGTCGAAAATATTAAACGATAAAATAGTTAAAAGCTTACAACTATTTAATAATAAAGAATATGAAGTTTTATATATTACTGGTAAAGATTATTATGAAGAAGTAATGAAAAAAGTAAAAGTTACAACTAATATAAAAATAGTTCCTTATATTGATAATTTGTCACGTACAATCAAAATAGCGGATTTAATTATTTCAAGAGCTGGTGCCACTATTATAAGTGAAATAACCGCGCTTAAAATACCAAGTATATTAATTCCAAGTCCCCATGTAACTAATAATCATCAAATGAGAAATGCTTTAGAACTTGCAAATAAAAATGCTTCTATAATAATAGAAGAAAAAAATATCGAAGGTGATATTTTAGTTAGAACGGTGGATAATTTGTTTAAAGATGTTGATAAATATAATTTAATGAAAAAAAATTGTAAAGATTTAGGTATTGAAGATAGCGCAACAAAGTTTTATAATGTAATTAAAGACATGATAGATAGGTGAAATTATGAATGAAGTTATAGACAATATTAAAAAGAATAAAATAGGCAAAATATTAGAAAATGTATATATGAAAAATTATACTACTTATAAAATAGGTGGTAAGGTTTCTTTAATGGTATATCCTAGAAGCGAAGAAAAATTAATTGAACTAATTAAAATTGCTAGATTAAACAATATTGATTATAAAGTTCTTGGTGGCGGTTCTAATATTATTTTTGGTGATGATGATTATAATGGTATTATAATAAAATTAGACAATTTTAATCATATTATGATTAATAATACCGTTATTACAGTAGGAGCTGGTTATAGTTTAATAAAACTAGCTATTTTTCTTTCTAGAAGAGGATTAAGTGGCTTAGAATTTGCAGCAGGAATTCCTGGAACTGTTGGTGGCGCAATATTTATGAATGCAGGTGCATATAAAAGTGATATGGGATATATCGTAAGTAAGGTTAAAGTATTAACCCCCGATTTAGAAATAAAATATTTATATAACAGTGATATGGATTTTCACTATAGAACATCATTTTTACAAAAAAATCCTGAATATATTTGTTTAGAAGCGACTATTGTTTTAAAATATGGTGATAAAACTGAGATAATGAATATAATTGAAGACCGAAAACAAAGGCGTTTAATGTCTCAACCACTTGAATATCCTAGTGCAGGTAGTGTGTTTAGAAATCCTGAGAATGATTTTGCCGGAAGGCTTATTGAAGAGTGTGATTTAAAAGGATTTCAAGTAGGGGGGGCAATGATAAGCGCCAAACATGCTAATTTTATTGTTAATATTGATAATGCTAGTGCAAAAGACGTTAAAAAAATAATTGAGATAACAAAAGAAAAAGTAAAAGAAAAATTTGGTATTGAATTAAAGGTTGAGCAAGAATTTATAAATTAGGAGTAGATATTAATGGAAAAAGCAAAGAAGAAAAAAATAATTATAAATCGACTTATTTTTATATTGTTAGTGTTATACTTATTAATATCTCTTCTTAGTGCTTTCTTTACAACAAGAATTAGAAATATTTATATTTTTGGTAATAAATTATATAATGATCAAAAAATTATGGAATTAGCATCAATTGATAACTATCCAAGCTGTTTTTTAACAACTAACAATTCAATTAAAAGACGGTTATTGAAAAGCCCATATATAAAAAATGTAGTAGTAGATAAAAAATGGTTTTGTAAAATAGAAATAAAAGTTGAAGAATATAGCATCTTATTTCAAAAAAGAAGTGACGAGAAAATAGTTTTAGAAAATGGAAAGGAATTATTAAGTGATTATAAATTTAATAGTATTCCTATCCTTATTAATTATGTTCCAAACGAAGAATATATCGAATTTATTAATAAAATGAAATTAATTGATCAGGCGATTATAAGAAGGATTTCGGAAATTGAATATGATCCTAATGAAGTTGATAGAAAACGTTTTCTATTATCAATGAATGATGGCAATTATGTTTATTTAACATTAAATGAATATGAAAAAATTAATTATTATTTAAAAGTATTGCCTAGTTTAGAAGGAAAAAAAGGAATATTTTATTGGGATTCTGGTAATTTTTTTGATATTATTGAATAAGAGTTTGCTTTTCCTTTTACAATGAATTATTTTTTATGATATAATGTTAGCAGTAATATAAGGGGCGATAAAATGAAGAAAATATATACTAGTATAGATATCGGTTCTGATAATATTAAAATTATGGTATGTGAAGTATATAAAAATGTTTATAATGTTTTAGCTGTTTCTTCTGTTAAAACCCAAGGTATTAAAAGAGGGCTTATTGTTAATGCTGATGAAGTAATAGTAACAATAAAACAATGTTTGAAAAAGACAGAGGAGATGCTTGGTGTTAAAGTAAATAAAGTAATTGCTACTATTCCTTCTTATTTTACTAATTTTACTTTAGTAGAAGGTTATACTACTATTAGCAATAATGAAAAGGAAGTAAATGGTAATGATGTAGTTAGAGCCTTGCAAGGTGCAGTATACAATAAATTAACCCAAGAAAAAGAATTAGTAACTATTATTCCGCTAGAATTTGCTTTAGATGATAAAAGGGGTATTAAAGACCCTAAAGGGATGATAGGTTCTAAGTTAGATGTTAAAGCTGTAATGATAACGGCGCCTAAAAAAAATATTTATTCAGTTGTTAGTGTTTTAGAAAGTGTAGGCTTAGAAGTAATTGATATTACCTTAGGTGCAATTGGAGATTATTATGAATTAAAGACTACTAAAACTGATGAGTTAGTTGGAGCTATAATTAATATTGGAGCTGAAACAACTAATATATCTATTTTTAATAAGGGTATAATTATTAGAAATGAAGTATTAAATATTGGTGGTAAAAATATTGATAATGATATAGCATATATATATAAATTAAGTAAAGATGATGGTAAAGAAATAAAAGAAAAGTTTGCTGTAGCAAGTAAGCGTTATACTCAAGTTAATGATATATATACAGTTATTAATCTCAATAATGAAGAATTAAAATTAAATCAATATGAAATTTCCGAAGTAGTTACATCAAGAATTGTAGAAATATTAAAGCTTGCAAAAAAACAAATAAACCTCTTAACAAATAAACAAATTGATTATATAATTATAACTGGAGGTACAACAGAGATTCCTGGATTTCAATTGTTAGCAGAAGAAGTATTAGGTGCAACAATTATTGTTGCTAATATGAAAACAATTGGTATTAGACATAATAAATATTCTACATTACTAGGTACTATTAAGTTTTTTAATGATAAACTTTTATTACGTGGAAAAGATTATTCTATGTTTAATAATGAGCAAACACAAGATATTGTATCAGTTAGAAAAAGATTATTGAATTTTTCAAATGATTCAGTAATTGGTAAAGTTTTTGGATATTTTTTTGATAATAATTAAGGAGGATATATATGTTTGGATTAGAAATGGATCAATTAGCTAAAATAAAAGTGATTGGTATAGGTGGAGCTGGTAATAATGCTGTTAATAGAATGATAGAATCTGGTGTTCAGGGCGTTGAGTTTATAGTTGCTAACACTGATTTACAGGTATTAAACAATTCTAAGGCTTCTATTAAATTACAAATTGGATTGGAACTTACAGAAGGTCTTGGTGCTGGAGCCAATCCTGAAATAGGTAGACAAGCAGCCTTAGAGTCAAAACAGCAAATAGAAGATGTTTTACGTGGAGCTGATATGGTATTTATTACATGTGGGCTTGGTGGAGGAACTGGTACTGGTGCTGCCCCTGTGGTCGCCCAAATTGCCCAAGAATTAGGTGCTTTAACTGTTGCCATAGTAACAAAACCATTTTCATTTGAAGGAAAGAAAAGAATGGAACATGCCTTAGCAGGATTAGAAGAATTAAAAGCTAATGTTGATACTTTAATTGTTATACCAAATGATCGATTAAGGGAAATAATTGATAAAACTACTCCAATGTTAGATGCATTTAGAGAAGTAGATAACGTCTTAAGAAGAGGCGTCCAATCAATTTCAGATTTAATTGCTGTTGCAGGTCTTGTTAACTTAGATTTTGCAGATGTTAAAGCAGTAATGAAAAATAGAGGTAATGCTTTAATAGGAATTGGTATTGGAATGGGTGAAGATAGAGCAATAGAAGCAGCAAAACAAGCGGTTTCTAGTCCGCTTCTTGAAGCAAGCATTGCTGGTGCAACAGATGCTATTATAAATATTACTGGCGGCAATAATTTAACCTTATTTGAAGCAGAGCAAGCAGCAGAGGTAGTAAGAGCTGCAGCAAATACTGATATTAATACCATATTTGGTGCTGTAATTAATGAAAATCTAACAGATGAAGTAATTGTAACTGTAATAGCAACAGGTTTTGAAAATAACAGCGAACCATTATATAATACAATAGCTAATAACAGACGAAATACTATGATAGATGAAGAAGTAGAATCAGAATTTGATAGACCACCTTTTTTAAGAAGCGGAAGGTTTTAAAATACTATATAAATGATTAAGACTATTGAAGAAAAGCAATAAGTCTTTTTTAAAATTTTAAATGAATAATAAAGTTAAAATTGGTTATTAATAAAAATAAATAGAAATTTTTAAAAATCATAATATGACTATTAATATTATAGGTGTAAAAAACCTGGAGTATTTAATATTAAAATAGTAATTATTATTGATTATTATTTAAAATAAAATTTCTAATTTATATATATTTAATGGATTATTTGCTTAAATTCATTAGATAATATTACTGCTTTGT
>DBNY01000031.1 GCA_002299475.1 Caryophanales bacterium UBA660
TGGTTTAATAATATTTGGAATGTTTCCTATCTTTACATCAGCGGTGGTTGTCTTTTTTACCGCAAATTCTCAAAGAATTTTACAAAAAGCTATTAATATAAGATTTAAAGAGTGATTTAACGGTGTGCGGTGAATAACATGGCACTTATAATTAATATTGATGTAATGCTGGCAAAAAGAATAATGAAATTACTTGAAAAAGTAATTTCATTTTTGTAAGATTAACTTTTACTTTTTTCCTTGTAAAGTTAAGTTCCATTCTGGGTGGAACTCAACTTTTTTAATTAATTCCTAAGTTGCTTAACAAAACGGGTTTGCCGATTTAGTATCAGCTTTATTACAATTATGTTATAATTAATGTAATAAACTATGTTGATAAAGGAGCATTTGGATGCAGAATAAGATCGATGTAAAGTTAATAAAAAATAAAAATTATTTTGATAATAGGTATTTTTGATTACTATAATGAAAAAGTTGTATAAGTAAAAATTAGTTTTATATGAAATAGGAGGCTTTAATATGAAAGTAAAGGATAAAAGAATAATCGTAACAGGAGCTGCGAGTGGCATAGGACGAGATTTGACTCTTCAATTGTTGGCTAAAGGAGCGTATGTGGCGGCGTTAGACATAAATGAGAAGGAGTTACAAATAACTAAAATAATGGCAGAGAATAATGAACGCTTATCGTTACATCTTGTAGATATTTCAGATGATGATTCAATTAAAAATTTTAAAGAAGAATATTTTGTAAAACATTCTGTAATCGATGGCTTGATTAATAATGCAGGCATTATTCAACCATTTATCAACTTTAATAAATTAGAAATGGAAATTATCGATAAAGTAATGAATGTTAATTTTTACGCACCCCTTAAGTTGACAAAATTATTTTTAAACGAATTATTAGAAAGGCCAGAAGCACATATTATTAATATATCAAGCATGGGTGGTTTCTTCCCGTTTCCTGGTCAAACTATTTATGGTGCATCAAAAGCCGCGCTGAAATTATTTACGGAGGGGCTTTATTCTGAATTATTAAATACTAATGTTCATGTTACGGTAGTGTTTCCGGGAGCTACTGCAACAAATATTACAAAAAATTCAAATGTTGTGATGAATAATGATGCTGGTAATAGTAAGATTAAGATGTTATCTTCTAGGAAAGCAGCAGAAATTATAATTAAAGGTGTGGAAGAAAATAAATTTAAAATATACGTAGGAACAGATTCTAAAATAATGAATTTTCTATATAAAGTAAACGATAAATTTGCTATTAAACTTATAAATAAAATTATGCAAAAAATGCAGTAAAACAATAAATTTTGTTATCTTATAGCAGTATAAAATAACTTGATAAACCGCTCTGCTAGAAATCCAGTTAAAAAAAAATATTTTTTTGTTGACGGCTAATAAAAAATAACGTATTATATATTTCATTCATTAATTGTCAAGGAGGTTGTACATAGTGAATAAGAATGGAAAAATAGTAATCAGTCAAGAGCATTTTGATAAGCATAAGGCATTATATGATGATTATAAGCTTCAATTAGCCGATGCCTATAGTGAAGTAGCTGAAAGTTTTAACAATGAAAGAGCGTCACATGGTGGAGATAATATTGAGTTATCGGCACTTACAATTGCTCGCGTAAACCAAAATCAAATAATCAATAGAATAAGATTATTAGATAAATTTTTTGAAAGAGTAGTTGTAGGTAAAAAAATTCAAGGCGATAAGGATGTTATTAGTCTAGGTTCTAATGTTACAATCGCACTATCTAACAAAGAAATTATTGATGCAGAAGTAGTATTTAATTTTATTTCTGACCCTAATAATATCACCATTGATAGTCCGATGGGCAAAGCTATTTTAGGTAAAAGAGTAGGTAGTAATATAGAATTTATGGTTAATGAAAAAGAAATAACTGGCGTTATATTAGCCGTTAATGGTAATAAAATAGAAGAAGAAACAAAAAGTAATAAAAAAAGATAAAATTATTTTTAAACTAATTCGTGTGAATTAGTTTTTTTATTATATTAAACCAAATAATCTTACTGTTTGTGCTACTATAAAACATAAAGTAATTCCTATTATCGTTGGTATTAGAAACGAAATTATGGTCCATTTTAAACTTTTTGTTTCTTTTTTGATAGTTAATAAAGTAGTTCCACAAGGCCAGTGATTTAATGAAAATAACATTGTTGAAATTGCTGTTAACCAAGTCCAACCATTATTAATGAATAACTGTCTCATATCATTTAAAGTATTTAATTCTAACATATATTCTTTAGACATATAGCCCATTATTAATATTGGAATAACTATTTCATTTGCAGGAAGGCCTAATATAAATGCCATGAGAATATAACCATCCATTCCAATTGTTCTGCCTAACGGGTCCAAAAATGATGCTGAGTGGTGTAATAAACTATTATCATTGATACTGATATTGGCCATTCCCCATATAACCACTCCAGCTGGTGCTGCAATAACGATAGCTCGACCTAATACAAATAAGGTGCGATCAAAAATAGAACGAATAATTATTTTGCTTAATTGAGGTTTTCTATACGATGGTAATTCTAAAACAAAAGACGATGGTAACCCTTTTAATATAGTCTTAGATAGTAATTTAGATATTACTAAAGTAATTATAACTGCCAATATAATAGTAGCCAATATTGACAAAGTGGCTAAAACATTGCCGAGCAATCCGCTATTGCCAGCTATAAAGATTAGTGCTAATGCAATCAAAGTTGGAAATCGTCCATTACAAGGAACGAAATTATTAGTAATTATGGCAATTAATCTTTCCCTTGGTGAATCAATTATTCTACAGCTAATAACGCCGGCTGCATTGCAACCAAATCCCATGCACATGGTTAAAGCTTGCTTGCCATGAGCGCATGCTTTTTTAAAGAAATGGTCTAAATTAAAAGCAATTCTTGATAAATAGCCTAAGTCTTCAAGCAACGTGAATAGTGGAAAAAAAATAGCCATAGGGGGAAGCATAACTGATATTACCCATGCTAATGTACGATAAACTCCTAATATTAATAAACTATGTAACCAATTAGGGGCATTAATTAAATTAAACAACCATGTTAATCTTTCTTCAATATAAAATAATCCATTGGCTAGTAAATCAGAAGGTATATTAGCGCCGCTGATAGTAAGATAAAAAATCATTCCTAAAAGTGCGAGCATGATTGGAATTCCAAATAATTTAGATGTTAAAATATTGTCTAGTTTTCGGTCGAAATTGTTGTAATTTTTATTATTGATAATAATTACTTTATCACTAATAACTTTTGCCATCTTAAAAATATCAGTAACAATTAAATCTCTTAGTTTTTCTAATGTGATATTTTTTTTATCTAATTCTAATCTTATTTGATAAAGTTTATCCTGTAATAATGTATCAGCAATTAAATTAAATTTGCTATAAGTGTTAATTGAATCAATCATTAAAAAATCATCTTCTATTAAGCGTAGTGATATAAATCTAGGATTAATTACATCATAAATATTTTTATTAATATATGGTGTAATATCGTGTAATATATTTTCTAATAAAGGGTCATATTGATTTTTTTTAGGAATTATTTTATTTTTATTAAATGCTATTTTTTCAATTGCTTTTTTTAATTCATTTAATGTGTTTTTATCTCTTCCAATTGTTCCTACTACTGCTACACCAAGTAGGTGACTTAATTTGTTTAAATCAATCTCAATTCTTTTTCTTTGGGCCTCATCTAATAAATTTACACATACAACAACCTTATCAGTAATTTCTAGAATTTGTAATGTTAGGTTAAGATTTCGTTCTAAACAGGTAGCATCTATTACTATAACTGTTACATCAGGTTTGGCGAAGCAAATAAAATCTCTTGTTATTTGCTCATCAATTGAGTTAGTAGATAATGAATACGTGCCAGGCAAATCAACTAAAACATACTGATTATTGTTATATTGATAATTTCCTTGTGCGCTACTAACTGTTTTGCCGGGCCAGTTACCAGTGTGTTGGTTTAAACCTGTTAAATTATTAAAGATGGTACTTTTCCCTGTATTTGGGTTGCCTGCTAAGGCAATAACAATATCATTAATTGATTTTAATTTAATATCAAACATTTCCTTTTGTATTTTATATACATCTAATTTTTTTTTGTTTTTCATTATTTTGGCCCCCTTAAATTACTTTAATATGAATATGGCCTGATTCATTGTTCCGCAATGCAATAATTGTTCCTTTAATTTGATAAGCAATAGGATCGCCTAAAGGGCTTTTGTGGACAGGACAAATAATACTATCTTTAATGAAACCTAAATCTAATAATTTTCTTCTTAATATTCCAGTTAATGTTATTTTTTTTATAATACCTAAAGAACCAATAGGTAATTTACATAGTGGTATTAAATTTTTATTCATGCTAAACCTCTTTTCAATAATTAATTATTAATTACATAAATTAGTTATGGGAAACATTGTTTGCCCTAACTAATAATTAAATTATGCATAAATATTTTATAAGTTACATTATGCTTTTAAAAGGAGGCTGATTTATTTGCAAAAGGATAAAGAATTTTATACAGTAAGAGGCTACCAAATAAAAAACAAAAGTCAGTTAACTACGACTATGGAAGATCATTTAGAAATGATTTATCGAATATGTATAGATGAAGATTATGCGCGTATCAATCAATTAGCTACTAAATTAAATATTAAACCATCCTCTGCTACTAAAATTGTAGGGAAACTAGTAAAACATGGATTAGTTGATTATCAAAAATATGGCATTATAAAACTAACTAAAGAAGGATTAATTGTAGGAAAGTTTCTTTTAACTAGACATAAAATTATTGAAAAATTTCTTATTAATATTGATATAGAAGATTTATTACTTAAAGATACTGAGATGATGGAACATTTCATTAGTTATAATACTCTTAAAAATATTTATATTTTAAATGAATTTTTTATTAGTCAACCTCATATATTAGAACAGTATAAATTATTTAAAAATAACTTTGATAATGAATTATTTAAACAATAAAGTAACAGTTTAGTATATTTTCATAAAAACAGGTTATTATAATTGCATATGGTAACAATAAATAATAATAAAAAAATTGTTGTAAAATTGTTATTGCATATTAATAATTAGTGTGATATAATCGATTTAGTCGAAAGACGAATGGAATGTACCTTTTTAACCAAAGTCCTTACTTGATTATGGGGAAATATGTTTAAGAATTGGTAATTTCCAAATACTATAATTAAGGAGGGATTAGGATGGAAGACAAAAATATAAAATGTAAAGATTGCGGTGCTGAATTCGTATTCACTACTAGAGAACAAGAGTTTTATAATGAAAAAGGTTTCAATAATGAGCCACAAAGATGTAAACCTTGTAGAGATGCAAGAAAATTCTCTAGAAGAAACACTCGTAGCAACGATTCAAGAAGATAATTATTATCTAAAAAAAGAACTTATAATTGAGTTCTTTTTTTGTATATAGGTTATATTGGCTAATAATGACTATACATAATTTACACACAACAACTATTTTTAATTGAATTTTGATATTGGGTTATAATATAATTGATGTATATGGAGGTTTTTAATATGAGTGATAAAAGAATAATATATATTAATGAACAACTTACTAATCCAGTCAGATATAAAAAAAAGGTGAAATCAGTTAAATATAAACCAATTAAAATCACCTTGCTGGCTATAGCGGTGATTGGTGGAATGAGTATTTTACCACATATTATAGGTAGAGCTATGGATATAGAGGCACTTATACACAAAAACAGAGTGCCGAGCATTCTTATTGAAGAACAAAATAACAAAATGAATGTAGAAGAATTATATATGGTGGATAATTTAGTTTATTTAACTAATGTTATTAATGAAGACTATCAAGCTTTAGATGAAATATTAAAGAAAAATCCAACTAAAACAGCAAATGAAGATGTTGGAATATCTGTTCATGATGAATTTAAATTATTTGAAATGACGTATAATGCAATGAATTATAATGATGTAGAGGAAAAATATAGATTAAATGCATCTTTGTTTCTATATGGATTGCGTGATAGAATATTAACAACTAAAATAGATAATTTAAGTTCACATTTATTTAATATTGGTAAAAAAGAATCTAGTTATCAAAATGTTTATAATAAATTACAGACAATTATAAATGAACAAGAGATTAATAAATTAGAATATGAATTGGTAAGAAAAGAACATTTAAATAGACAAATGACTGGTCAAGGGAGAGGAAAGTGATAATATGGAAACTATTGAAAAAGGCCACATTATAACGTTTGATGATAATATAGATTATTATGTAGTAGATATTATATATGATGATCAAAAGAAGTATGTATATTTAATTAGTGATGAAGAAAATAACAAGGTATTAGTGGGAGAAGAAATAATAGAAAACGGTGAGGTAATACTTGAAACATTAGAAGACCCTGAAAAGGTTAAGCAAATAATGGCAGAGGTTATTAAAAATTTTGAAGGTTCATCATAGAGCATATATATTATAAAGAAAGTATTAAAGGTTAAACTAAATAGCACTTCGTATTGACGAGTGCTATTTTGATATATTATAATGTTATAAAGGAGGGATATTGTATGAATAATGAGACTAATCCATATCAAGAAAATTTAGAAAATGTATTAGAAAAATATGGACGAGACATTGTAAAAAATGTTAAAGATGGGAAGATTGACCCGGTAATTGGTAGGGATGAAGAAATTCGTAGTATTACTCGTATTTTATCAAGAAAGACGAAAAACAATCCTGTTTTAATTGGAGAACCAGGGGTTGGTAAAACGGCAATAGTGGAGGGGCTTGCTGAACGTATAGTGAAGGGGGATGTCCCTAATAGTTTAAAAAACAAAGTTATTTGGGAATTGGATATGGGGGCTTTAATTGCTGGCGCTAAATATCGTGGTGAGTTTGAAGAACGTTTGAAAGCTGTTTTAAAGGAAATTAAGAAAAGCGAAGGAAAAATAATATTATTTATTGATGAGATTCATATGATAGTTGGTGCAGGAAAATTAGAAGGAGCAATGGATGCTTCAAATATGCTAAAGCCAATGTTAGCAAGAGGGGAAGCGCATTGTATTGGAGCTACAACTTTAAATGAATATCGCAAATATATAGAAAGTGATGGAGCATTAGAAAGGCGTTTTCAGAAAGTAATAGTTGCTGAACCTAATGTGTTAGATACTATTGCTATTCTTAGAGGATTAAAAGAACGTTTTGAAGTACATCATGGTGTAACTATTTCTGATAAGGCGATAATTGCTGCTGTTAGTTTAGCAAATCGCTACATTACAGATCGTTTTCTTCCCGATAAAGCAATTGATTTAATAGATGAGGCATGTGCGGCGATTAAAGTTCAAATTGATTCTGTGCCAGTTGAACTTGATAGTTTGACTAGAAATATTATGCAATTAGAAATAGAAATTCAAGCGCTAAAAAAAGAAAAAGATGAGTTTAGTAAAAACAGAGTGGATGAAGCAAAAGAGCAACTTCAAAAATTAAAATTACAAGAGCAAGTGCTTAGAAAAGAATGGGAACAAGAGAAAAAATTAAGCCAAGATATTAATAAGAAAAAACAAGAGTTGGAGGATGTTAAATTTAAGCTTGCTACTGCTGAAAATAATTACGATTTAGAGCAGGCGGCAAGACTCCGTCATGGCGAAATGCCAAGACTTGAGAAGGAAATAATATCTTTAAAGGAAAAAGACAATAATAAATTATTAAGTGATATTGTTACTGAAGAAAGTGTTGCTTCTATAATATCTAGATGGACGAATATTCCAATAACTAAATTAGTAGAAGGTGAAAAAGAAAAATTACTTAGTTTAGAAGATAATATGCGAAAGAGAGTAATTGGACAGGATAAAGCTTTAAAACTAGTCAGTGAGGCTATTATTAGGGCTAGAGCAGGGATTAAAGACCCTAACAAACCAATTGGAACATTTATATTTCTTGGGCCAACAGGTGTTGGGAAAACAGAAGTTGCTAAAACACTAGCATATCAGTTATTTGATGATGAACATCATATGATTAGAATTGATATGAGTGAATATATGGAACGCCATAGTGTGTCTAGATTAATAGGCTCTCCTCCTGGATATATAGGGTACGATGAAGGGGGTCAATTAACTGAAGCAATTAGAAGAAATCCGTATAGTATAGTTTTATTTGATGAAATAGAAAAGGCCCATAGCGATATATTTAATATACTACTACAAATTCTAGATGATGGAAGAATTACTGATTCTCATGGAAGAACAGTTGATTTTAAGAACACTATTATTATTATGACTTCTAATTTAGGAAGTGAATATATTTTAAATAATTATAATAATAGCAATGAGCTAATCATGAATGAATTAAGAAAAACATTTAGACCAGAATTTTTAAATAGAATTGATGAAATTATCATATTCGAAACTTTAGATAAAAGGGTTATAGAACAAATTATAGAAAAACTAATTAATGAGTTAGAATTAAGATTAAAAAATAAAAATATTAAAATTAATTTAACGGATAGTGCTAGAGAACTTATCCTAGAGCAAGGATATGACGTTAATTATGGGGCCCGACCATTAAAGCGATTTATTAGTACTAATGTTGAAACATTACTTGCTAAAGCAATAATTGAGGGCAATATAAAATATGGAGATATAATTAATATTGATGTTATTAATGATAAGATAATTATAAAGGATTAAAAATCCTTTTTATTTACACATATATGTAAAATTAATATGTTATTGATCAATGATATAGTATAATTTAATTATAAAATAAAGAAAAAGGAGTATTTATAATGAATAATGAAGTAAATCAGCCAATTAGTCAACCTAAACCAGACTTGCTTAAATCGGTTAATTACAATCCTCAACAAACTTTTCATAACAGTAATCAATCAAATAATATGTATCAATTTAATGAAAGAAGGCCACGTCGAAATAATATATTGATGTATATAATACCAATTATACTTTTGATTGGGGCAGGAATCTATGGTCTTTCATATTATGCAAGTAAACCTAGAATAATTTTTGCTGCTTCAATATTTACATCATATGATGAAATATCAAACAGTATTAATAGTTTTAGAAATGCTAGAATACATCAATTATCTAAAGATAATGTTGTAATTTCCAAAAGTGATATAAATTTTAGACTTGATAGTAATGTAGGAGAAATTGGAGAAGCAGCAACCCTATTTGATATATTTAAAAACATTAATATTACTTCTACATATGGAATAGACATGCAAAACAAAGAGTCAAAGTTCAATTTTGATGCAACATATGAAGGTGAAGAGTTACTTAGTTTTGAATTATTTAATAAAGATGACGTGCTTTTTTTTTACATGGAGCAACTATTTGATAAATATATTGAAATAGAGAATTATAACACTTCTTCAGTATACGGTGGTAATGAGGAAGATATTAAATATCTTTCTAACAAAATTAAAAATTTGTTAGTCGGCAGCTTGAAAGATAGTTACTTTGTTCAAGAAGAAGTCACTATTCAAATTGACAATGAGGATATAAAAACTACTAAAAACACATTAAATTTAACGCCTAAAGTAATTAATGAAATGTCAATATATATGATTGAAGGTTTTAAACAAGATGATAAAGCCATAAATGCACTAGTTAAATTTTTGCCAAATGAGGAAAACAAGAGTGAAAGTGCTCTTAAAGTAGAATTAATAGATGAATTAACTAAAGTCCTTGATGAATTAAAAAGTGCTGAAATAGAAGTATCAGAAAATAATGCTTACTTTACGTTATACGGATATGGGATATTAAATATACCAATAAAATATGAATTAAAAACTAGTATTACGAATTATTATGGCTTTCAAGAAGAAATAGAAATAATATATATAAGATATAAGGGAATAAAGGAAGCAACTATAATACAAGATGGTATAGAACTAGGCACATTAAGTATAGATGCTGTTGATAATAAACAAATATATACTATTGAATTAAATGACACATTAGGAAATCCTGTTAGTATAATTGTTTGTGAAATTATTAAAGAAGAAATAGAAATAACAAAAAATAAAGAATATGAAACAAATGTAGTAATTGAATTAAGTATTAAGGATGTTGAAACCAATGATGAAATAGCAATGACGGTTGATGTTAATACAAAAACTACTATTGGTGGTTCATTATCAATGGATAGAGAAATTGATATCGTTAAGCTTGATGATTTAACTGAATTTGAGCAAATGATAATATCGGATAATTTGACCAATATTATAAATAGTTTTAATCCGGTATATACTGAAGACACTTGGGAAGATGATTATAACTGGTAATGGCAATGCTAAAATAAACTAAAAATTATGTTCGATAATGAACATAATTTTTTTTATGTATATAATAAATATATAAATTATTTTATATGTAAAAAAATAATTGCATTCATTGATATATTAATAATTAGATGTTATTATATTATTGAAAGGGAGTTGTTATAATGAAGTATTATTTTATAGGAATTAAGGGTTCTGGCATGAGCTCTTTAGCAACTATATTATTTGATTTGGGAAATAAAGTTATTGGTTATGATGATGATGATAAATATAAATTTACTGAGGAACAATTAATTAATAGAGGTATTAAAATATATTATGATCAAAGTTGTGATATAAAAGATCATATTATAGTTTATAGCCCGGCTTTTAAAGCGGAACATAAAGAGTTAGTTAGAGCTAAAGAACTAGGTTTAAAGTGTTTAGTTTACAATGAAATGCTTGGAGAATTAACAAAGAAATATGATACGATCGCTATATCTGGTTGCCATGGTAAAACAACAACAACAGCATTATTGTCGCATGTTTTAACTAATATTACCGGTGCTAATTATTTAATCGGGGATGGTACTGGATATGCAAATAAAAATAATAAATATTTTGTTATTGAAGCATGTGAATATCGTAGACATTTTTTACAATATTATCCTAAATATACAATAATTACTAATATTGAACTTGATCATGTTGATTACTATAAAGATTTAGAAGATATAAAAAATGCTTATGAAGCGTTTGGCAATCAAACTAAAGATGCAGTTATTGCGTGTGGTGATGATATGAATATTAGGGATATTAATATTAATAGAAAAGTAATTTATTATGGGTTTAATGATAATAATGATGTTATTGCTAAAAATGTTATTTTAAATAGTGATGGTTCTTCATTTGATTTGTATATTAATAATAAATATGTTGATCATTTTAATATTTCTTTATATGGGAAACATATGATATTGAACACTTTAAGTATACTGGCCTTAACCTATTTTGAAAATATTGATATATTTAAAGTAAAAGAATATATTAAAACTTTTAAAGGTGCTAAAAGAAGATTTAAAGAAAAAATATTTGGAGATGTAATAACGATTGATGATTATGCTCATCATGCAACTGAATTAAAAGTGACAATTGAAAGTGCAAGACAGAAATATCCGGGAAAAGAAATTGTGGCGGTATATTTGCCTAATACATATTCTAGAACTAAATTATTTTATAAGGAAGAAGCGCTTGCTTTAAATAAGGCGGATAAGGCTTATGTAATGGATATAAAGGCTGATAGAGAGTATAAAGAAGATTATGAAGGGATAACGTCAGGGCTTATTATAAATTTACTTAATAATGGCGAAAGAATAAGTATAGAAGAGACAGATAAATTATTACAACATAAAAATAGTGTAGTAATATTTATGAGTTGTACATCTATATATCATATTCAAAACGAATATGAAAAACTACTTATGGAAAGGGTGGTATAGTATGATAAAAGGGACAAGGACAGAGAAAAATTTACTTAAAGCATTTGCTGGAGAATCGCAAGCAAGGACTAGATATACTAAGTTTGCATCAATAGCAAGAAAAGAAGGATTTGAGCAAATTGCCAATATTTTCATTGAAACGGCTAATAATGAATATGAACATGCGATGTTATTTTTTAAAAAATTAGAGGGTGGGCCAGTAGAAATTACTGCTACTTATCCTGCTGGGATATTAAGCACAACCTTAGATAATTTAAAACAAGCTATGTTAGGTGAAAAAGAGGAACATGAGATGTTATATCCAGAATTTGCTAAAATAGCAAGAGAAGAAGGGTTTGAAGATATAGCGATACTATTTGAAAAAATTGCTACGATTGAAGAAAATCATGAATTTAGATATAAAAAATTATATGAAAATGTATTGAATAATAACGTTTTTGAAAAAGATGAAATTCATAGATGGCATTGTTTAGAGTGTGGTTACGAATTAAATGAAAAATGGGCCCCAAAAATCTGCCCTGTATGTATGCATCCACGGGCTTTCTACCAATTAAAATCTGAGAATTATTAAAAATAATTAAGATTTTTCCTTAGGTATAAGGCAGTGAATAATTTATGAGGAGAATTGAAATGGATAATGAAATTTTTAAATTAATTGAAGAAGAAAAAACAAGACAGCAAAACAATATTGAGTTAATTGCATCAGAAAATTTTGTATCGGATCAAGTATTAAAAGCTCAAGGGAGTATACTAACAAATAAATATGCTGAAGGATATTCAGGCAAAAGATATTATGGTGGGTGTCAAACAATAGATAAAATAGAAACATTAGCTATCGCAAGGGCGCAAAAGTTGTTTAATGCTCAATTTGTTAATGTCCAACCACATTCGGGCTCACAGGCTAATATGGCAGTATTTAAAGCATTGCTTAATATTGGTGATAAAATAATGGGTATGAATTTAAGTCATGGTGGTCATTTAACTCATGGCAATCCTGTTAATTTTAGTGGTAGTGAATATACTGTTGTTGCTTATAATGTTGATGAAGAAACAGAAATGATTGATTATGATAAATTAATTGAATTAGCAAAAATGGAAAAACCTAAAATGATTATTGCAGGAGCAAGTGCATATTCAAGGGCAATTGATTTTAAAAAGTTTAGGGAAGCTGCTGATTTATGTGGTGCTTATTTAATGGTTGACATGGCTCACATTGCAGGTCTAGTTGCAACTGGACTACATCAAAATCCAATGGAATATGCTGATGTAGTTACATCTACTACCCATAAAACATTAAGAGGCCCAAGAGGCGGGATAATATTAACTAATAAAGAGGAAATAGCTAAAAAAATAGATAAAAAAATATTTCCTGGTATTCAAGGCGGTCCACTAATGCATGTTATTGCAGCAAAAGCTGTATCGTTTTATGAAGCTTTACAACCAGAATTTATTACATATCAAAAACAAGTAATATCTAATGCTAAGATACTTGCTAAGACACTAATAGAAGAAGGATTTAAAGTAATATCAAGAGGTACTGATAATCATCTATTATTAGTTGATGTTAAGTATAGTGTTAGTTTAACTGGTAAAGAGGCTGAAACTATTTTAGATAGTATTAATATTACATGTAATAAAAACACTATTCCTAATGATAAAGAATCGCCTTTTATAACTAGTGGTATAAGACTTGGTACGCCAGCTATGACCACTAGAGGCTTTAAGGAAGAAGAATTTATTAAAGTAGCTAAGATTATAGCAAAAGCATTAAAAAACAATAAAGATCAAATGATTTTAAATGAATTAAGGCAGGAAGTATTAGAGTTAACGAATAAATTTTCTTTATCGAATATTTAATATTAAGTAGTGTCAAATTTATTTTAATAATATATATTGGTATTTTTTGCAAGCAATAAATAATGTTTTTTATTGATGTTTATATGAATGCAAGTGGTATAATTAATTGCATTCAAAGGGAAGAGGGAAAGTTATGAATAAAATAATTAATGGTAAAGAAGTGGCCAATATATTTAAAAGAAAGCTAAAAGAAGAAATTAACAACTTTTTATGTATGCCTAAATTAGCAGTAATACAAATTGGCAGTTTAGATGCTAGTAATATTTATATAAAACATAAACAGAAAGCATGTAAAGAAGTAGGTATTTCTTTTGAATTAATTACTTATGATAATAATATTGATGAAATAGTAATCAAAAATAAGATCGAAGAATTAAATGGCAACCCTTCTATTAATGGGATATTAATACAATTGCCTTTGCCTAGTCATTTAGATAGTAAAAAAATTATCAATTATATAGACCCTAAAAAAGATGTAGATGGCCTTACATCCATTAATATGGCTCATTTATTTAATAATGTTGATAATGATGAGGCGATTGCGCCGTGTACGCCAATTGGAATTATGAAATTATTAGAGTACTACAACATTGAATTAGAAGGTGAGCATGTAGTAATGATAGGAAGAAGTAATCTTGTTGGGAAACCATTACTAAGTTTGTTTTTGAATAAAAATGCGACGATTACTATTTGTCATTCTAAAACAAAAGAATTAGCCTGTTTCACGAAACAAGCAGATATACTAGTGGTAGCTACTGGGTGTAAACATTTAATTAATAAAAATATGATAAAGGAAAATGCTATATTAATAGATGTGGGAATTAATAATGTAGAGGGCAAATTATACGGTGATATTGATTATAATGATGTATATGATAAATGTTTATTAATTACGCCAGTTCCTGGGGGCGTAGGACCTATGACAATTGCCATGTTATTACATAATGTAGTAGAATGTTATAAAATTCAAAATAAACATTCAATTACAAGCTAAATAAATAAAAAGACTTGCCAAGTTAATAAAATTTTGATATTATTAATTTGCTTTTACACGGCGATGTAGCTCAGCTGGCTAGAGCGTTCGGTTCATACCCGAAAGGTCGGGGGTTCAAGCCCCTCCATCGCTACCAATAAGTAAATAAAACATCCATGCGAGGATGTTTTTTTGTATTAGGTATATGATAATATTGTTTTAATAATAAGTAAAAACAATAATTGATTATTTATAAAAAGATTAGTTTCAAAAGCAAAGAATTTACAATATTATTTACGTCTTAAATATAACTATTTGTAAAGTAAAATAAAAGATATAAATATTATCTTAACAAAATATTACTTGTTAATGTTTAATATTACGGTTAATTTGTTCTAATTCAAGTTTACAAGCAAACAATATATTTTCAGTATTATATTTTAATATTTTATTTATCCATATTATTGCTTGATGAGGGACCTCGTTTTTTATTTTCTTTTCAATATTTTCAGTTGCTTTATCAATATTTAGATTGCAAATTTTAGGTAAAAACTCTTCTATAATTTGTGGATATTGTTTAGCAATAGTTCTTACCTCTTCGATAAATATTTGTTCTTTGGTTATATTATCCAAAAATAATGATCTTTTACTATTTGAAATAATTGAATGTAGTGTTCCAAAATTTTTAATATTTTTAATTTTGCTATCTATATCATTAGTGCTACGATTAAAACCGCAGATATTGCTGCCATCATAAATAGGTGCTAATCTAATATTATTATTTTCAATTATAAAACTATAATTAGTGTTATTGCGATCAGTTTCTAACAATAAGCCATCTATTATAATTAATTTTATTAACTGGCTAACTATCTTTTCTATTGAAGAGGGTTCGAAATTTAAAAGCTGTAAAACCTCTTTAATATTTTCAACTGAATTGCTTAGGTTACTATTAATTCCATTAGCATAATATATTGTTTTGGCTAAATTAAATAACGATTCGCCAGACATCAAAGATTCATTATTTTTTACAAAATTAGGAGTTATAACGCCCATTGTATTATTTAAAATAGCCAAATCATATTCAGCGTGTTCAAGGCCACATTGGTTTAAAAATTCCGCAAAATAAAGTAGGGCGTAACCTTCATAAGAATTAGGTGTAGTTTCCTTAAATAGTATTTTATTATCTTCAAAAACAATCCATTGTTTTGGTTTGCGCCCTTCAATCTTGATAGAATTATTTTGAATAACTAAATTAGGAATTTTATCTAAATCAATATAACCATTTTCATTTCTATATTGTGTTATTTCTAATGTTTTCATAAAAGCCTCCTTGTTTATACTAATTATATGATAATTCAATTTTCATTAATTTACAAATATATTAATAACATTTTACACTTTTTAATGAATATATTTATACGTATTATAATGGTCATTGCATTTTAATTTTATGAGTGAATTGAATATGTGATAAATAAAAGTAGCATCATCTTGGAGAAATAAGATTTGCAATTGGTGATTGCTAAATAAGAAACCTAGCAAAACTACAAATAATTGTTAAAATGCCAAATAGGTGCTAAAAAGTAGGTGATTAGCCTTACAACTTGGGGTAAGCAATCTTGATTGTTAGTGTAAAGAGGTTTTGGG
>DBNY01000045.1 GCA_002299475.1 Caryophanales bacterium UBA660
AGTAAATAATGCCAAAAAAATAGTTAATATTAACATAATAATTAATATTATATGTTTAATTTCTAATTTACTATTATTCATAAATATTCCTCCACTATTTCAATTATAATATAAAAAACAATATTTTTAAATTAAATATTGTTGTTTTTGAAAAAACTATAATAAGTATCGTTACCGATAATAATGTGATCTAATATTGGTATTCCTTGAAGCATTCCAATTTCAACTAAATTATTAGTAAATTTAATATCTTCTTTACTTGGATTAACATCACCACTTGGATGATTATGTACACAAATAATATTTGATGCTGATAGTAAGTATGCTTCTTTAAATATTTCCCTTGGATGAACAATACTTTTATTCAATGTTCCAATAAATAAAAGTTTTTTATCTATTAAATTATTTTTGGTATCTAGATATAAACAAAAAAAGTGTTCCTGTTTTTTATTGATAAAATAGCTTTTAAAATATTCGTATATTTTTTCAGCATTATCTAATTTTTTATATTCTATCTTTTTACTATAATATACCCTTTTTCCTAACTCTAAAGCTGCTATTAACTCAATTGCTTTTACTTTGCCTATTCCTTTAATATTTAATAGTTTATTAATAGTTATATTTCTTAAAGCATAAATACTGCCTACTTCATTTAATAATTTATTTGATAATGATTTAACAGATACATTCTTAAATCCCGTTTTTAAGATTATTGCAATTAAATCTTCATTACTTAAATATTCTACACCATTACTTAGCAACCTTTCTCTAGGTCTTTCTTCTTGTGGCAAATCTTTAATTAATAACTTTTCCATTTACTACCAACTCCTGATATTTTATTAATGTTTCTTTAATAATCTTATTTATATTATTTTCATCAGAAGTAAGTTTAGTTAATTTATCATATTGATCTAAAATGTTAATAAATTCTTTATTGCTAACTTCTAATTCTCTTACATATATATCATTCCCTTTTTTAGTAAACATTTCCTTTAATTTATTAACATTTTCAGGGTTTCTTGTTATAGCAACATATACACGATAATAATTATTATCTTTAACATATACATAATTTCTTATGTTTTTTGTATTTTTCTCTAATGAATCGATGGAAGAATAAACTCCTTGTTGAAGAAAAAATACTGGCGTTTTTTCTTTAAAGGCATCTAATAAATTTTTATCATATTGATTAAATATAACTTTACCAAATAGGTAGCCTAAAAGAATTGAGAATATAATTGATCCAAACATTTTTAATTTCATATAGTTAGTCACCCATAATGAATATATATGTAATTAATAATGGTTTTTGTCGAAATAAAAGGAATGAAATAAATTTCATCCCAATTTTAATTATATAATATAACTTTTTATTTTTTCTATTATTTCATTACTATTTAGTTCGGTAGTTTCTTTTGTTCTTAGTTTAAATTCTAATATATTATTAATAATTTTATTGCCAATTGTAACTCTCATTGGTATTCCAATTAAATCCATATCATTAAATTTAACGCCAATACGTTCATCTCTATTATCTAAAATAGCATCAATGTTTAATTCATTTAATTTATTATATAATTCATATGCTTTTTGCATTTGTAATTCATCATTAGTATTAACAATTACTATGGCTACTTTATATGGTGTTATATTAATCGGCCATATAATGCCTTTATCATCATGATTTTGCTCAACAATGGCCGCCATACATCGCCCAATACCTATGCCATATGAGCCCATAATGACAGGATTTAATTTATTATCTTGATCTAAATAATTCAGACCTAAAGATATTGAATATTTAGTACCTAATTTAAAAATATTGCCTACCTCTATCGCCTTTTTAAATATTAATAATTCATTACATTTTATACATCTATCACCACTTTGAACATTTCTAATATCACCTATCATTTGATATTTAAAATCTTTTAAATTAACATTTTTATAATGATAATCTGTTTTATTAGCGCCGACTATATAATTTTTCATATCTTTTACTTCACTATCAATAACAATAGTTGCATCAAGTCCAATAGGGCCTGCAAACCCAACTTTAGCACTAGTTATTTCTTCAATAGTTTCTAAATCTAACAACTCAATATTAATACCATTAAATAATTTTCTTAGTTTAATTTCATTAACATCTCTATCTCCTCTTATTAAGCAAGCAATAATTTGTTCATCAATTTTATACAAAATAGTTTTTACAAAATTATTACTATTTTTATTCATATATTTAGTTACTTCTTCAATAGTTTTGGCATTTGGTGTATGTATTAATTCTAATTGCATATTTTCTATATTATTATCACTAATAATTGTTTTTTGCGAAGAAGCTACTTCTAAATTAGATGCATAATCACATTTAGGACATAATACTAACGTATCCTCACCAATATCAGTAATTGCTTGAAATTCTTCAGATAACATACCACCCATTGCACCTGTATCGGCAGTTACAACCTTATAATTAAGACCTAATCGATTAAATATTTTAATATAAGCTTTGTACATATCATTATATGACTTATCCAATCCCTCTAAGTTTTTATCAAAACTATAGGCATCTTTCATAATAAATTCACGTACTCTAATTAAACCATATCTAGGTCTTGTTTCATCTCTAAATTTATTTTGAAATTGATATAATGAGACAGGTAAATCCTTATATGATTTAATTTTCATGCCACTAGCAATAACGAATAATTCTTCATGAGTAGGGCCTAAAACATATTTTTTATCAAAACGATCTTTTAAACTGAACATATTTTTGCCAAAAGATTCTCTTCTTCCAGAGCGCTCATATATTTCTTCCATAATTAAACTAGGCATCATTAATTCCAAAGAATTTATTTTATTCATTTCATCTCTTACGATATTTTCTATATTTTTCATTACTCTTAACCCAAGAGGCAAATACATATATATGCCAGTAGAACTTTTTTTAATCATTCCACTTCTAACTAATAAATTACCACTTTTTGATTCTTCATCCTTTACATTTTCACGTAATGTATAAAAGAAATTATTTTTAAGTATCATTTTCCCACTCCTTAAGTAACTATTTTAAATTATATCATATAGCTTATTTTATGTACAAGGTAAAAATAAAAGAGAAATTTTGTTGAATTTCTCCTAATTCATATTATGTTTTGAAATATATATATTTTTATAGCTTATTCTATTGTTATTTTTTATGGTCCTAAGAAGGTTATTCGAACAAAGCCATGGACTGTTCTTCCTACCATTGTTCCACCAGCAGGATTAGGCATTGTAGCGTTTCCAGCTATATTTTGAGGTGAAGTTAATGTTCCGGTAAGTCCTGAGCCGCCTCCCCCTCCAGTAGAATTACAAGTTATGGCTCCAGAGCTTCCGCCGAAGAAACCTCCGCCACCTCCTGCACCACAACTACTAGAAGTGTTGCTCCCTCCTATACCAAGCCCACCAGGAGAGTTATTTGAACCACCTGCACTTTGGGTACCTCCAGCACCTCCTGACTGCCCAGAACAAGCAGTAAATTGGCCACTCACACCACTTATTCCGCCTCCAGCACCACCACTTGATTGGCAAGTATCGGATAATGTTCCATAGCCACCTCCGCCTCCGCCAGCCACTATAATTCTATCTGTTAATGCCGTTCCACCTATTCTAATATCAGTAGCTCCGCCTCCACCTGAGCACCGTAGTTTCCACACCAGCCACCACAGTGACCTCCGCCACCTCCATTCCAGCCACCAGCACTAGCGCCAGTACTAGAATTAGTAATTACTCCGCCTTGTCCCCCTACATAAATATTTAAGCCATTCCCTGCCGTTAGATTTGTATCGCCAGAAGCATACCCGCCTAACCCAGGAGGTCCACTAAAAGCAAATCCTGTAACATTTCCGCCCTGTGCTCCCCACACTTCTAATCTATATCTTCCAGTTGCTGGCACATTAAATGTTTGTAATGCTCCTGTAAAAGCAAATGTATAAACCGAAGCTATAACATTAACCGTCCTTGTTACTTGTGTTGCTGCATT
>DBNY01000040.1 GCA_002299475.1 Caryophanales bacterium UBA660
CATATTAATCAAATTATTGCTAGCAATGCATCTAAAATAAATGATATAGTACCAAGAGTAAGTAAAGTAATGCCTTATGTTAAGAAGGCGCTTGATATTGGAATTATGGCAGACGTCTCTTGTATGACAGAAGCAATTCCCTATTGTCTGATGTGTGGTTATGAGGATTATATTGCTGAAAAGATTATACCAGAAGCGCATGTTTTTGACGCAGAGATAGACATCACAGACTATAGTCAATACAGGCGAAATCAAGGGAAAGCTAAATCTCCTAATTGTTTAAAATGTCATTATTATCAATCTTGCGAAGGTCCATGGAAAGAGTATCCAAAGATTTTTGGATGGTCAGAGTTTAAGCCGATAATTAATAAAAATGATTAATTTAAAAAATAAAAAAACTGTTTTTGAAAAAATTAACACAATAACTAAATTTTTTAATTTATCTACTTATGAGTTATTAGCTGTTGTTTACAATCTAAAACCAGCAATGGCTGAAGCCAATACCGGTGTTTATGACTCATCATCTCCTGAAAAACTAGATCAGCTCGGAAGAATATGTTCAGAGCTAGGCCTTAAAATGGCCTTTTCGCAAAAAAAATATATCATTAATAGCCCACGAGGAATTTTTGAGGAAGTAGATCTTAATAGTCCAGAAGATGGTAACTTAGTTATCGGAATATCTAAGGACACACAAACATCATTAAGTGCTGTGGCTCATTATCGCTGGAAGATGAGAGATAGCATTTATGGCAGGAGCTTTGGTAAGCTTATGGGCTATCCTGACTGCTGTTTAGACTTTGGAGACTATTTATGTAAGGGTCACGATAATAGCGATTCTAATAATTTAGGATTTCGTAATCCAGCCGTGGAGTCGCTTAAAAGATCAAAAAAAATAGCTTGGCAATTAAATATTTTTGTTTCTTCAGCTTTACCTCACTACCCTTGTCACTTAAACTGTAGCAAAAGCAAGGATTATGTTAATGGCCTTTTCAAAATTTTAAAAATAGCTGCGCCAGAAATATATCTAAGACATACAACGAGACTTAAAAATGATATTAGTCTTTATTGGAGTTGTGCTGATAGAGTAGTCTTTCGTGGTCGTTTTATAAAAAAGGGAAATAGTTTTGTTAATACTGAACTCCAATACAATAGCGCAGATTTCCATATTGATTCTTCTACATTTTATCAAGCTAACAGCGATAGTTATTTAAATCAATTCGCAACCATTCAACAAGCAATAAAAGAGGGAAACAAAGTCATAACCACTTCAAAATATTTTGAGATTTGGCATAATAAAACCATTTTATTAAAAATCAATAAAAGCCATGAGCTTATCCCGGTTTTAATTAAAAGCGATAATGAAAAATAGCAACCAAAAACAGCTCGTGGTAGTAACAGGGTTTACATGCAACAATAATTGTGTTTTGTGTTCACTAAGACCTCAGGCTCTTATTCATAATAATAAAAGCACGCAAGAAATCGAAGCTATGCTAACATCTGCTGCTAAAGAAGATTTGTCAGCAGCAGAGTTTACAGGCGGAGAACCTACTTTAAGAAAAGATTTATGTCATCTTATCCGTTACGCAAAGAATATAGGGTTTCGAAATATTGCAATTGGGACTAATGGTCGGCTTTTAAGCTATAAAGATTTTTTAAATGACTTGATTGATGCTGGATTAAATCAAATTACCCTGACTCTTTTTTCTCACAAGGAGCTTATTCATGATTCAATAACGCGAACCCCCGGATCATTTAAACAAACAGTAGCCGCCATTAATAATATTGTTCAAAAACCCAGTATTCAATTAAGCGTCAATACAGTAGCTTGCCAATTGAATTATAAGCTACTTGACGAAACTGGGATATTTTTATACCAAGCTGGAGTTAAGCATTGGGGGGTTTTGGATCTTATTCCTTTTGGCAACGCTGATAAGCTTTATATGAGCTTAGTAGTTAAGTTAGACGAGCTATCTATCGCACTTAATAAACTTGAAAATATAGTGGGTTATTTTCGATCAGTATCATTTTTTGACTTCCCTCATTGCTTGCTTAATAAAAAAACAAGAAACCACCCAAATATCATTTTTTTTGATGCGCAAGAGAGAGTGCATACCTTTAAGCAAATAGGATATCGTCCTGCAAGATTTAGCGTTGAAGAAAAAGACGTTTATAGCGATGTTCACAAACGCCGTATTACAATATGCGAGAACTGCTATTATAACAAAAATTGTGCAGGTTTTTGGCAAAATTATCTCCGCTTATATGGTGAATCACCTAAAGTCCAAATAATAAAAAAATCTCCTAAAATATGACGATGAAAACAGTCAGTCCTTATATATATTTAGGGTATCATTGTAACAATAACTGTGTTTTTTGTTCTGAAGCTGATGGATATCTCGCAGCATTAAAAATAAAAACCATAGATCAAGTTAAAAAAGAAATTATTGCAGCTAGACAGCAATATAATTTTATTAATTTTATGGGAAGAGAGCCTACTCTTAGAGATGATTTTATAGATATTATTAAGTTTGCTAAACAACAAAATTTTGAACAAATTGGCTTTACTACTAATGGAAGAATGTTAGCATATCCAGAATTTACTCAAAGGATTCTACGCACTGGCGTCAATCAGGTTGCCATTTCTTTAATTGGAAATAATCATATTGTTCATGATAAGCAGACTCAGGTTAAAGGTAGTTTTGCACAAACAATTTTGGGCATTAAAAATGTAATTAAATTTAAAGATCCCAATACCAGCTTATTAATTAATATGCCACTAAATAAATTAAACTATCTTTCACTCAAGCCCTCTATTGACTTAATGGTGAGGCTAGGAGTTAAGGAGATTAATATCCTTTTTGTTTTTCCTTTAAGTGAGCGCTCGCAAAATAAAAATATTATAATGTCAATGCGCAAGCTAGGAGCGCATGTCTTTAAAATTATTAAGCCTTATTTACAAAACCCAGATTTAAAAATTTTATTAGTAGAGTTTTTGCCATGCGCCTTACCCAAAGAGGCTAGGCAACTTTTTTTCCCTTGCTTAGAAAAGAATTCGAGCAAGGTGAGAATATCATTATGTTATAATTGCCCTTATAAAATAAATTGTGATGGAGTTTTAAGTAATTATATCGACTTATATACAGATAAAGAGTTCTCGCTTTAAGTAAAATGACGTAATGTTATTTATAATAATTTTTTTTTATATAAAAAATAATGAAAACAAATCAAAATATATATCAAGCAATAATTAATTTAGGATTAGACTACTTTAAGCTTCTCGCTGTCTTACACGATATCAAGCCCCTAACGCTTGATACAGTACAGCATCAAGTACAAAAAGATGATTTAATAAGATTAATGAAAAAGTTGGGTCTTCATTATGGCTTTATTAATGACCCCAATAATGCTAAAATTCCCACTACGCCACAATCAACTGCGACAGAGCTTATAGTAATTGCTAAAGATATTAAAAAAATACACATCTTCACTAAGCTATATCTTAGCGAGGGACATAGTCTTGCAAAACACATAAAGATAGGAATATTACTGGGATACCCAGACTGTTGCGCGTTGCCATTTATAAATAATTTTATGGTGGATCAGTCTCCTCAAAGATTAAGAAATTATTATTATTCAATAACTTTAAAATCTGATAAGTTCTATTCTTTAATTAATAGTATATTCTGTTTTCGTAGCAGAATTACTCATGATGAATTTACTGATCTAAGCTCTTTTAATATAAAAAATAACTCTTATAATATAAATACCTTAGAGCTTGGGCTTATTCCATATGTTCCGTGTTCTTTTGATTGTAAGCTAAGCATAAATTATGCAACAAAACTTCTAACTGTCTTAAACAAAGAGGATCCTTTAAGAGCAAGTTTAATTATGGCCTTTCTATCAAGGCCAGTTTTATTTTTCGACACTTTCAAATTTATTGTTTTTGATGGAGAGGCAGACAAAAAAGAAATTATTTATAACGATATTTGTCCTCCTTTTTCATTAATCTCTGATAAAATAATAAAAAAAATTAAACAAGGCAATAAATTACTTGTTAGTGATACCAGTATTCAAATTTATATTGATAAAAAAAGGATATATACAATAAAAAAAGAAAATATATATGATGGGTTTATAATGCCATTTTTAAAAATTAAGAAAATATAATAATATTATTCATAAATAGAAAATATTTTTATAAAAATATGCAAAACAAAGACCTAGAAGAAAAAATTTCGATACATAAAAAATTTTTAGACTTACATCTTGGCAATCGATTCATGGTTGATATACCGATATGTGTAAATCCACCTAAAGATTTTAACGCCTCATCTATTAAAGACTTTTGGCAAGATTTTGTTACTGCATTTCCTCATCACACTGACAGTAAAATATTAAATTTTTATATTCATATTCCTTATTGCCTAAATAAATGCCATTATTGTTTTTATGGATCTGAGACATTAAGTAATAAGAAGGATCTAGATAGATATATTGCTTTTTTAATAAAATATTTTCAATACTTTGAGGAGACTTTTAATAAAATAACTTTTGCAAATTTATATATAGGTGGCGGGACGCCTAATATATTAGATGAGAAACAATTAAAAACTTTATTAAGCGAGTTATTCAAGCGTTTTAAATTTAACAAAGACGGAGAAAAAACATTTGAAAGCGATCCAAGGTGTTCTTCTCTAGGAAAGCTTAAATTATTAAAAAAATACGGATTTAATCGTATTAGTTTTGGCGTGCAATCTTTTGATAAAGTAGTATTAAAATATAATAATAGAGATGAGCAAATTGATGGCAAGGTAGTAAAACGCGCTGTTAGCGATGTTAAAAAAGCCGGCATCCCCCACATTAATTTAGATATGATGGTAGGCCTTTATGGCGAAGAAGAAGATTCTTTTATTGCAAGCATTCGACAAGCCATTCAATTAAAACCATATTCTATATCTATATATCCTATGCAGGCGACTGACAAGTATCTAAAAATGTTTTTTGATTCTAATAAAACAAAATTTGATGAATATCGAGCAAAAATTATTAATTCGACAATAGATAAGATATTAGAAATTGCTGAAGAGCATAATTATAAGTGTCCCACTTATTCAGAATATATTTTTCCAATGAGCAATGCCGCCGCCTTTAGTTTAGTTAATCAATCCATACGCCCGTTAAGCTCAACCTACAATGTAGATAGTCCTGATGAAAATGTTTCTTGTTTTGGATTAGGGCATCACAGCATTTCTAAAATTAATGGCAGAGAATTTTTTTATCAAATGACAGAACCGCTAGTGGCACATCCAGTCGATTATATTTATAAGGGATCTATTAATGATAAAAAACATCAAATAGCTGAATATCTCGTAAGGGGATTTGCTTCCAAAAAATTTATTTCTAGAGCAGATCTTAAAAAAGTTATCGGCGCTGATGTTGTTGATTCCTTTAAAGATATTCTTGCAGAACTCAAAGCGATTAAAATAATCAACATCAAAGGAGATAAAGTATATTTTACTCCTAAAACAGAGTATGAAAGAAAAATATATATATTATTTTTTTATGATATTGATGAAATTAAAGCACGCATGTCAAAAGAAAAAATAGAGCCTAGCCAGCATGATAATAAAATAAAAAAAACCGTTATTATTGCTGGTTATGCTTGTAATAATAATTGTATTTTTTGCATACACGGAGACAAGCGTAGTCAGGTTATAGATAAAACTAATCAGCAAATTAAAAAAGAAATAAGTGAGGCACGCAATCGAGGCAGTACTTATTTAGAAATTATTGGCGGAGAAGCGTCAATAAGGCCAGATATATTAGATTTAATAAAGTTTGCCAAAAAATTAGGATTTAGCACCATCATGATGGCCACTAATGGTCGGATGTATTCATATGAAGATTTCACCAGAAAAGTGCTTCAGGCAGGTTTAAATAGCCTAGTTTTTTCTATTCATGGTCACAATAATGAGCTTCATGATGCTCTTACTCAAGCTCCTGGTAGCTTTAAACAATTAAAACGGGGGCTTAAAAATGTGCAAAAGAAAGCAAAAGAGTTAAATTTAGATATAAGCTTAGGAGCCAATGTTTGCATTGTAAAACAAAATTATAAATATCTTCCCCAGATTGGGGATTATATTAAAAAATTAGGGATTAATAATGCTGAATTTATTTTTATTGACCCCAATAATGGTGCGGGACTTAAGTTTTTTGATAAACTTGTTCCCAAGATTTCTGATGTCGCGCCATATATTCATAAGTGTTTAGAAATCGGTAAAAAAAATAAAATGCCTCATTGGCATATTAGATATGTTCCTCTTTGTTATTTTCAAAGCTATCTTGATCAAATAAGTGAATTACAAGAAATAAAATCATTTCACACTGAACACATTGCGCCTGATTTTTATAATCCCAATGCATCAGAGGGAAGACAAAATATTGGGCGAATAAAAACAGAAAAATGCCAAAAGTGTCAATTATTTAATAAGTGCGAAGGTATTTGGAAAGAATATTTTAGACGTTATGGTGATGCAGAACTAATGCCTATTATTGATAATAACTCAAATTACCAAAATGTTCCTATTAGTTTACTTAAAATCCTTTCTAGTACGCTTGATTTATATCTAAATGATATAGATGCTCTTTGTCAAAGAATGAAAAATAATTTAAATACGCCCGTAAATTTACTATTTGCGATTTCTACGGAAGATATCCTAGGAGAGTCTAGTGACGAAAAACGAAGGGAGATAGTGGAAAAAATAACAAAAATAGTTAATAAATTAGCGAAGAAAAATTTAGATTTTAGTATTAGTCCGCTGCCCATCTGCTTATTCAATGGTGTTTACCCAATGATCATTAAAAAACGTATTTTCAGAAACAATCAAACTCATTCTTTGCCCCCAGCCTTTGTAACTGAGCCAGATATAAAATATGCTGACAGTGTTGAAAAGATGGATATTCAACCTAAATGTTTATCGTGTCAATTTAAATTCGAGAATAAGTGTAGGGGAGTATACGTAAAAGCAGGGCCGCCTTTAATTCATCAAAAAACTGAAGAATGGTTAAAGAGCAAAATAGAATTATCAAAAAATATTGCTTTACTTGATTGTGGTAGTGGCGCCAATCCGCCCTTTTTAGAAATTTATAAAAAAAATGTTTTAAGTGGTGGCACAATACATCTTTTAGAGCCCGACACAATAGAGTTAACAGGGCTAATGCCAGCGATCTCTAGCTATCCTAACATCATTATTATTAATAATACTATTGAGAAGGCCAATCTTCAAAGTAATTTTTTTGATATTGCAATATTAACTGGTAGCTATTCTCATATTCGCAATTTACACAAGGCGTTACTGAATATAGAGAATGCTTTAAAAAAGGGAGGATTATTATTAATAAAAGACGAAATGGACCCAGCGCAATCTGAGGGAAATAAAATTTTTCATAAAAGTAAATCGTCAGCCTACGGATTTCATTATAGGAACCATAGTTTAAAACGAGTTACTGCTGAGCTAGAAAAATATAACTTTAAAGTTATTGAAGGAGTAGAGGGACAAATAATGATAGATAGGCATTGGTTCTGGGCTCTTAAAGCGGAAAAAAAATAGCTATATACAGCAATATATGTTACCATTTACAAAGGTCGAAAATAAAATAATCAATACAAAAAAATGAACAAAAAAATTTTACTAGGAGTAATTATATTATTTGCTGCGTTAGGCATTTTATTTATTATGATGTTAGTGCCTAATTTAAGTACGGAAAAGGAGGGACTAGGAATAGGCAGGCAAGAAGCGCGCCCAGCATCTCTTCGTTCTTTAGTAACTCCCGATGGACGGACTGTTTATCTGCGCGATGATGTGTTTTTAAGCATGATTCATGGATTTTTTAAAGAGCAAATTAGTCCATCGGAGTTCATAATGGTAGCTGACCTACAACAAATGTTTCAAGATGCCGAGGGGCTACATGCAGAAATAAGAGTCGCCATACATCCAGATGCTGAAATTGTTGCTGCTAGAGGGGTGAGGGCAGATATGACTATGGATGAAGTTCCAATATCTATAGATGATTTGCGATGGGGCAATCTAATGCAGCTTGAGTTAATGACCGGAGAGCTTAACACTCAAGTTTTTGAAAAAGATGTATATACCCCAAGAAGGATTATGCGTCTTGATTTTATTCCTGACGGAATTCCTCATATCTACACACCCATACCCACTCCCTAACACAGTGACAAGGGACTAAATATAATGATAGTAAAATACAACATGGGGTGTTTATAAGAACACTCCATGTTGTATTACAAAAAAACAAGATTTAAGCATATTCCATAATTTGATTATCGTAAATTTATAGATTATTATTAAAAAAATAAAAAATGCAAAAAAATTCTTTAGTTAGTAAAAAACAATATGTTATTATTTATCGTAGCTTAGAACACTTTGAAGTTCTTGGTTTTGTTACTGCTGATTCTATAGAAGAAGCGGAAGACAGAGCTAAGAAAGAATTATTAGTAGAAGCCAAACACTATATGGTAACAGAGGCAGAAATCGCTGAATTAAAAGATTTAAATAAAATATCTTTTGATATTTCTGTTTAAAGAAAATGGCAGATATTTGTATTTGGAATCAGTGTAATAATGGCTGCCTTATGTGCTCTAACCCACGCGAATTTAATAAATCAATTAACAGCACGATATATTCGCTAGATGCTATTACAAATAGAGTTAAAGCAGGACATGATAATTTGCGAGAGAATTACCAAGTTATAGATTTAACTGGTGGCGAGCCAACCATTCATCGACATTTTTTTGAAATACTCACTTTACTTAAAAAACAACATCCGGAGAACAAAATAGCACTTAATACTAATGGCAGGATGTTTGCTTATTATGATTTTACTAAAAAACATTTGCCCTATATTAATTTTATTAAAATAGCAGTACACGGCTTTAATCCGCAATCACATGATATTATCACCGGGATTAAAGGAAGTTTTCATCAAACTATTACAGGAATTAAAAATATTTTAGCGATTAAAAAAAGCATAAAAAACGGTGCCTTGATCGAGGTTGAAATAAGAATCATTCTAACAAAATTAAATTATCAAAATTTAGAAGAAATACTTAGTTTTTTACATCAAAATTTTTCAGAAATTAACAGAATTGTATTAATTTTCCCAGAATTTGAAGGAATTTGCCGAGAGAATTTTCATTTAATTGGCATTACATATCAAGACTCTTCATTGTTTATTAAAAAAGCTATTCAGAATTGGGCAAAATGCTTTAAAGATATACGACTTTATCATTTCCCTTTATGTGTTTTGCCATTTAAGCTGTGGCCATATACTTGGAGAACACTAAGGGGCAACGAAGTTGTTTTTCTAGAAAGATGCCAGAAATGTATTTATAAAAAATATTGTCTTGGCGTACATATAGATTATCCTGAAATTATTGGAGACGCAGAGTTTCAGCCAATTATATCTTCTGTGGGAGAAATCATAGCAAATGAAGGTAACCAGTTTATTTACCACCCAATTATTGCAGTAAAATAAGATGGCGATATTGCAAATAATTAATTTTATTGATTTATTTTTTTTGTTACCACTTTTCATTATTGGAATAATATCTTCATATACAGATATAAAATACAATAAAATATTTAATAGCCTTATCATTATCGGCTTACTTTACGGTTTTTGGATAATTATTGTTTTGTTATTACAAAATATTTTTTTACTACATGAGGCAGCAAACTTTGTTTATATAGGTAAAGTTTTTTTAAACGCTTTTTTAGCTTTGTTGGTAGGTTATTTTCTTTGGCATCAAAAATATTGGTCAGCTGGAGACGCTAAGCTATTTACTGTTTATGCCCTCTTATTACCTTTAAAATTTTATGATAAAAGTTATTTTGACTACTTTCCCTCTTTTAATTTAATAATTAATTTATTTTTCCCAGTTATTATTGTTTTAAGCCTTTATTCTCTTAAAGATTTTTTTTCTTCTTTGTTCGAGCGACTTACTAAAAAAAATATCTTTTTCAAGCAAATATCTATTAGAGAACATTATTTTAATGCTATAAAGGAACTTAAAAAAATTGGCACTTTATTAATAAATTTTATTTTTTTTATCATTATTATCCAAACAATATTATTTAGTTTTAGAATAATTGCTGGCCAAACAATAGATCTACATCCTTTTTTACTTTATCTAATTATTATTTTTCTAGTTGAAAAAATTAATAAGTGGCAAAATAAAATTAAAGGACTTACGTCTATTATTTATGCTATATCATTTATATATATCTTTTATTTAATTATTCAATTTGATTTTACTACTCTTTTGGGATTAGCTAGAATGGCCTTAATATTTTTAATATTTATTAATCTAGTTCGTCATTTTTTAGATCATTATATCAATAGAAAAGAAATAGGATCTGTTTTGCTAAAAGATTTACAAAAAGGAACACTGATTCATCAAGAGGATTTAAATAATCTTATAAGTTCTTTAAATGAAAAAGAAAAAGAGGCGCTGAATTGGATTGGGGCCGAGGGCATAAGTGAGGAACAAATTTTGATTATTAAACACAAATTTAAAACAAGCCAAAATAATGAAATAAGGTTTTATAAAACATTTCCTTTTGCACCCTATATGTTACTAGCATCCATAATCTCTATATTAACTCAATCTTCATTTTTAGCCTGGATAAATATTATGTAAAACATTAGGTAAAAATATTTTATTTAAATCATTGAGGGTGATTAGTTTTGATTTATATTAAAATAAATCTTCTTTATTTTTAATAAAGCAATAATAAGGCCACTATTATTTGCGCTTAAATATAATATAGTATAATCTCACATCATGAATAGGCGACCTAATCAATTTTATGATTAAAGGTTTACTTTTTGGAGGCGAAGCTGGACAAGGGATTGATAGAACAGCTTCATTAATGGGAGAGATTTTAATCTCTGCGGGCTTTTTCTGTTTTTTAAATAGAGA
>DBNY01000035.1 GCA_002299475.1 Caryophanales bacterium UBA660
ATTTTCAAATAATAAAAATTATTGATAGTGTAAAATAGTTTTAGGTTAGAGGTCAAAAAAAGATTGAACCTCTGATTTAATGGTTATAATATGCCCAACGAGACATAACCAAGGAGGTTCAACCTATGAATATTTTATCACAAACTATCGAGAATGTAACAAAAAACTTTTCAAATATATTATCTAATTATGACTTGGATAGTATATTTGATGGTTTGATAATAACTAATTTTAATCATTATATAAATATTATAAGGTGCATTGATCATGTTTCAAATTCATTCTCAATTGATTTGTACAAACAATTTATTAAAGAAATCGATGACGCTTTTTTTCATTCTTCTTATAGAAAACAATTCTGTGAGGTGATTAATTCGCCAAACAGGAGTATGGTAACTTTCTATGGAGAAGTCGTTTTTAACAGACGTTATTACTATGATAAATTAAAGAAAAGAAAATTCTTTTTTATAGATGACGTTCTAAGGTTACCTAAATTTTGTAGGTTTGATCCTTTTGTTTGTGCTAAAATATGTGAAGTTTCATCACGCGATTCATATGCCAAAGCTGGAAGAATTGTATCAGAAATGATTGGTAAAAGGCTTAAATTTAATGATGACCCAAGTAGATTTTTAATCAACAGAGCAACCGCAAGGAAAATTGTTATAAACTTTAAAATACCTAATATAGATTATGAAATAAGAAGCGATGTAGAAAAACTTTATATCATGCTTGATGAAAAATTTGTTCATTCTCAATTTAATAATGGTAATGACTGGATGATTAAAGCTGCTGTTGTATTTGAAAACGTTGAAGCAGTTTATAAATATAAAAAGAAAACAAATTCTATGGACAGATTTAAGTTAGTCGGCAAGCATGTTCTAGCTAGTGTAGATAATGATTTAGCGAAGAAGGTTATGGATTATATATACTATACTTATAATACCGACAATATTAAAGAACTAGTATTTATGGGAGACTGTGCAAAATGGATTACAACTTTCCCTTTTAATTTTCAATTTAATAGTGATATTAAAATTATTTTTGCTATCGATGGATATCATTATGCACAAACGCTCCAACATATATGTACTAATAAATATATTAATTTAATTCCTATCATAAAAAATTACATCAAAAATAACTCCAAAAAAGGCTTCATATCTCTTTGTAATAATTTGGTTGAATTAGAACCTCATAGAATAGAAACAATAACTGAAAAAATGAATTATATTTTAACTAACTGGAATTATATTCAAAATTATTATCACGAAGTATCTATGAAGTGTTGCATGGAATCTAACATTTCACATTGCTTTGCCGATATATTTACTTCAAGACCAAAAGCATATTCATACAATGGTATTAAACAATTATTAAAATTAAGATTATTAAGAGTTAATAATCAAGATATTAACAAAATATATTTTGATGTTTTAAATAAGAAACACGAAAATAAAGAAGTGGCCCATTTTGATATGTTTGAAAAACTTTCAAAGCCAGATTACTATACCGTCCCTATTCAAATAAATAAAATACTACAATTTAGATTACATTCGTAATATAAACCTTTAATTAGTTTATTAAAATTTTTTTGTTATGCAGTAATTAGCAAACAAAGGCAAGCCTTGTTTGTCAATCCATTATAATTATTAAAAAAATTAAATCAAGGGTCATGATTAACTCACTTCTTTCGCCCTTGATTTATTTTTTTTAATTTTCTACCTAAAAACTCTTTACACTAACTTTTACTTAACTAGTGTCCCTATCCTAAAACGTTCAACTTTGATACAATTATTTGATATGTAGACAATCTTCTTTCTACTCTACCTCTTATCTTTATTATATCTCCTTTTTTAGTATCTTTATATAATTGATAGACTTTACCAAACAATACAATATCAATTTTAGATAATTCATCACTACAAGATATAAAAGCCATTTCTTCATTCTTTTTAGTTTTAATTACTTTCATATTTTCAATATAAACAATCATATTTATTTCTTCATTAAAATACTTAGAAATATTATCTATATCAATAACATCACTATAAATTTCCTTATACTTTGTTATAGGGTGAACGTTTAAATAAAAACCAAAATATTCTAACTCTTGATCCATTAATTCTTCTTTACTAAATTCCTTTACTACCTCTATATTTGGTTTATCAATCAAAGATGAAGATAAATTTTGCATTAAAAAAGCATAATTAATAATAACCTCTAAATTATAAATCAATGTTTTTTTATTATAGCCAAAACTATTAAAACACCCTGCATATATTAGTGATTCAATTATTCTTTTATTAACAATTTTATTATAAGTTCTACATATAAAATCAATAAAATCTTGATATTTTGCTTTTTCTCTTTCTTCCATAATTGCATCACATACTAATAAACCTATATTTCTTATACTAGTAAAACTTAATCTAATACCAATATCGTCTAATGTATATAAATAAGAGCTTAAATTAATATCTGGTTTTAAAATACTTATATTATTCTTTTTGGCTTCATAAATATATTTTTTAGTTTTAACTTCACTACCTATAGCACTATCTAATAAACTAATAATAAAATATTTAAAATAATGCGCCTTTAAATAGGCCATTTCATATCCGATTAAGGAATAGGCTACTGAATGTGCTTTATTAAATCCATAATTGGCAAATTTTAATATAAAATTGTATACTTTTTCTGCTGTCTCCTCATTATATCCTTTATCAGCACTTCGCTTTATAAATTCACTTTTTTCACTAATTAAGGCGTCTTCCTTCTTCTTACTAATTGCCCTTCTTAATAAATCTGCTTCACCTAAAGAATAACCAGCAATAATAGATGCAATTTGCATAATTTGTTCTTGGTAAACAATAATTCCATAGGTAGGCGATAATATTTTATATAAATCAGGATGGATATAATCAATTTTATTTTTATTGTGTTTTCTATTTACATATAAATTAATATTATCCATTGGTCCTGGTCTAAATAAAGCATTGGCTACAACAACATCATCAAAAGTAGTAACTTTTAATTTGTCTAAAAATTTTTTCATACCAAAAGATTCAAATTGAAATATACCCTCTGTATCAACGTTATTGAATATTTGTAACGTTTTAGCATCATCAAGTGATATTGTATTAAAATTTAAATCTATATTTTCTACTTCTTTTATTTTATTAATTATTTCCATAATTAAAGTAAGATTCCTTAGCCCTAAAAAATCCATTTTTAAAAGACCTAATTCCTCTAAATAATCCATTGTATACCCAATTGTATAAAATTTATTATTGCTTTTCATTAAAGGCACAATATTATCTAATTCCTGATTACATATTACAATTCCTGCCGCGTGTATAGAAGCATGACGTGGCATCCCTTCAATAAATGTTGCTATTTCATATAATTTTCTTAATGATGGCATTGAATTAATCGTTTCATTAAAATTTTTATTATTATTATACATATCCTTAATACCAACATTATTATCCTGCACCATACCAGCAAGCTTATCTATTATTTTTATTGGAATATCCAAGACTCTACCTAAATCTCTAATTGTTTGCTTAACACCGAATGTTCCAAAAGTAATAATTTGAGCAACTTTCTTATTGCCATATTTTTTTATAACATATTCTATTACTTTTTCCCTATGTATATCTGGAAAATCAATATCAATATCAGGCATCGTAACTCTTTTAACATTTAAAAATCTTTCAAATAATAAATCATATTTAATTGGATCAACATCAGTTATACCAAGAGAATAGGACACTAAACTGGATGCTGAACTACCTCTTCCTGGTCCAACTAAAATGTTATTCTTTTTAGCGTGCTTAACAAAATCCCAAACCACTAAAAAATAATCTTCAAAACCCATTTTATTAATTACATCTAATTCATAATATAGACGATCGCTATATATTTGTTCTACTTTATTATTTAATCTTTTACTTAATCCTTTTTTGCATAATTCTTCAAGATAATTTTTGTTATCAATTTTATCATTGTATAACGGCAATAATAAATTATTAGTTGGAAATTGTATATTACACATATTACCTATTGATATAGTATTATCTAAATCTTTTTTATCAAATATTTTTAATACTTCTTCACTAGACATTAAATGATTATTATAAAAGGAATAATGTTTTATATCTTCTATTTTTTTGTTATCTCTAATTGCATATATATATGGCACATATTTATAATCAATCTTATTTAAGCATAAAACTTCATTAATAAAAACAAAATTAATATTATTATTAATCAAATATTCTTTCTCTTCTATCCTAGAATATCCCCCATATAAAACGTCATATATATCTCTTAAATCATTATAAATATTTATGCTATGATAAGGAATAATACATATTAAATTATCCTTATATTCAATTAATTGTTCAATTTCAATATCTTGTTCACTTTTAATTGTCACCAATTTACACAAGTTTTGATATCCCTTATAATTTCTAGCATATAATAATATTTTATAATTATTTACTTCTAATTCTAACCCAATAATAGGTGTTATCTCATTTTTAATACATTCATGATAAAAAGCCATTACCCCGTATAAAACATTAGTATCAGTAATAGCAATAGAAGTAACATTACAATCTTTTAATTTCTTTATTAATTTCTTTATATCAACTAAACTAGACAATAATGAATAATTAGTTTTTACATACAAAGGAATATAATTCATAATCTTAGTCGAGTAGACAACTCGACACT